>JALONS010000453.1 GCA_025454855.1 Arcicella sp. | reverse complement strand
AGCTTCATTTCATGAAAATTTCCCCTTAGTACAATTAAGTTTAATGAATGGAAATACCGAGTTGATAGAACAAAATGTATTAGCCAAAAATATTGATTTAGGGATTGTAGAGGGCAAAAAACATCATACAGGCTTGAAATACACCGATTTTATGGAAGATGAATTAGTAGCTGTCGTTCATGCAAATAGTAGATTGGCTTCTAAAGTACTCATCAATTTAGATGATTTATCAACCGTTCCATTGGTGTTGCGTGAGCGGGGTTCAGGTACGCTTGAGGTCATAGAAAGTGCCTTGAAAGACCGTGGTATTAGGATAACATCTTTGCCCATTATTATGCACTTGGGTAGTACCGAGAGCATCAAGTCTTTCTTGGAACATTCTAACTCTATGTCATTTATATCCATTAAAGCCATTGAAAAAGAGGTTTCGCAGGGCAAACTGAAAATTATCAATATTGAGGGTTTCAGAATCTTCCGAAAGTTCTCATTTGTCTGTCTTCAAGGACAACAAGACGGGCTTTCTACTACTTTTATGCGTTTTGCGAATCGGCATTATAACAAAAAGTAATTTGTAATAAAGAATTAGTATTTGCTTGTATTACCTCAATCCAAGAACTTTGGGTTGTATGAAAAAGCAAAAAGTCATCTTGTTATTTTTAGCAATCGTTTGTTGTTTCCCATTTATCAATTCTACTTGGGCTTTAATATTGGGATTAATTTTTGCTTTGATAATAGGCAATCCTTTTACCAAAGAAACAAATAAATGGGGTGGTTATCTTCTGAAATCCTCTGTTATTGGTTTGGGTTTTGGTATTAATATTCAAGTGCTTTTAAAGGCAGGGCAAGAAAACATTGGTACCACCACTATCTTCGTTTTAATAGCACTCGGTGGTGGAATTTTATTGGGAAAATTATTGAAATTAGACACAAAAGTAGGGTTGTTAGTAGCCAGCGGAACGGCTATCTGTGGAGGTAGTGCCATTGCTGCTATTGGTTCCGTAATCAAGGCAGATGCCAATCAGTTGTCTGTTTCAACGGGCATTGTCTTTTTATTGAACGCACTTGCCCTAATTTTATTCCCAATTATTGGGCATTGGTTGGGTTTATCACAGGAACAATTCGGAACGTGGGCAGCCATTGCCATTCACGATACCAGTTCGGTAGTAGGAGCTTCCGCTAAATACGGTGAGGTAGCCTTAAAAATAGCATCCATTACCAAAATGCTCCGAATCCTTTGGATTATCCCCGTTTCATTGATTTTGGTGTTAGGTTTCAAGGAAAATCGAGAAAGTTTTAAAATACCCTCATTTATCATTGGTTTTGTTATCGCTTCTTGTTTATTTAGCTTTTTGCCAACTTTTGGCAATTTTTATGGCACGATGTACCAAATAGCCAAACAAATGATGGTGCTGAGTTTGTTTTTGATTGGTTCGGGTATTTCCATCGAAAACATCAAAATGGTAGGTAAAAAAGTAGTGATTCAAGCCCTCGGACTCTGGATAGTAGTGTGTCTATTATCTTTGTATTTTGTTACACATTTTTAACGTTTTTTATGAAGAATAGCGAAAATCGTCGTGGTTTTATTCAAAAGGGTTTATTGAGCGTAACGGCTGTGTTGGGCAGCAGAGTTGTTTTTGCTAATAATCTTCCCGAAGGAATGGAAATTCTGGGGGAACAAAGTTTTGTCGATACCCTTCCCGAAGGAAAGCATAAAGATTTGATGCTTTTAAACGACCGACCTTTAAATATAGAAACACCTCCGCATTTGTTGGATGATAAAATTACGCCAGCGGATAAAATGTTCGTGAGGAATAACGGAAATTTACCCGAAAATATAGATGTTTCTAAATGGCAATTAGTCATTGAAGGCGAATCGGCTAAAAGTCGTAAAGTGTTTACTCTTAATGATTTAAAGACAAAATTTAAACAATATTCATATCAACTCACGATGGAGTGTGCGGGTAATGGAAGATATGGTTTTACGCCCCAAACATCAGGAAATCAGTGGCAAGATGGAGCGGTTAGCTGTGCGGAATGGACTGGCGTTCGGTTGCGTGATGTTTTAGAAAGTGTAGGCGTTAAAGAAGATGCTGTTTACATCGGCTATTATGGAAAAGATACTCACCTGAGTGGAGACCCCGCCAAATCATCTATATCAAGAGGTGTACCGATAAAAAAAGCCCTCGAAGATGAAACGCTTTTGGCTTGGGCGATGAATGGGCAAGATATTCCACTTTTACACGGTTATCCACTCAGATTGGTAGTTGGGGGTTGGCCTGCTTCTGTATCGGGTAAATGGCTAACTAAGATTGCCATTAGAAATAAAGTGCATGACGGTGAGAAAATGACAGGACACAGTTATCGTGTACCAAAGTTCCCGATTGAAGCAGGTGGAAAACTGGCGGACGGCGATTTCAAAATCATTGAATCAATGCCCGTTAAATCAATTATTACTTATCCTCAGTCGGGGGCAGTTTTGGAAGGAAAACAAGAATTGACATTGAGAGGTCATGCTTGGGCGGGCGATTTAGCGGTTGCCGAAATGAACATTTCCATTGATTTTGGGGCTACTTGGCAGAAATGTGTTTTAGAAAAACCAGTGAA
>JALONS010000452.1 GCA_025454855.1 Arcicella sp. | reverse complement strand
TTCATAATGGTCTTCAAAACCGTCTTGCGTGGTACCGGAAGTATGATTCAGAAATTGTCTCCAGGTAGGGCTACTGTTTTCAGTAAACTTGCTTTTGGGTAAATGCCAACGTTTCAAATAGGGGTCAATTGGATTATCCAAATCAATCAATCCTTTTTCTTCAAGCAAAAAACAAAGAAGAGCCGTAACTGGTTTTGAAATAGAGCCTGTAGAAAAAGCTGTATTTTGGTCAATCTTTTCTTTAGCGTCTATTGATTTCACACCAAATTGATTAGAGTAAACGATCTTATAGTTTTCAAAAACAACCACACTAAATCCTGCCAATTTGTATTGCGCTAATTGTTTGTCAATATTCAAGCTGTCTGTAAGAAAGCTATAATCTCTCTTTGCTGTCAATGCTTTATTACTCGATTGACAACCCGAAAACATTACTAAAAGGAGTAATAAATAAATAGCGTTTTTCATCTTATCTGATTTTTCTATTTTAATATTTCAGTATAAATTTTGTCCAACAGGTCTTGTCTCATTTTTGGATTTCGTTGATTAAGCAAAAGTATAATGCCCCAGCTTTGAACTCTGTTGTAACATAGAATAGAACATTGACCCATAGAATCTCCAGACTTCATGTAAATAGTATTTTTGTCATCAGTTACAATATTCAAACCTAAACCCATTTCTCTCTTTTCATCTTTATAAATTATTTTTTCTGTCATTACGGAAGCCATACCTACTTTAGTTTCTTTATTTAAAACTGATTTTAAATAAGTAATCATATCCATAGCGTTTGATTTCACTAATCCAGCAGGTGCCGTTACATTCCATTCAAATAATTCCTGAGCTCCGCCATTTGGATTATAACCCATTGTTCTGTTTTTCACATTAAAATCCTTAGTTAAGGTTTGGGTCATTTTTAATGGCACTAATATTTTCTCACGAATAATTTCATCATAATTCTTACCATATACTTTTTCCAAAATCTGACCCAATAAAGTATAGCCTATAGTAGAATAACGATATTTACCATAATCTTTCAGTTCAGTACAAGTATTGATGATGTCGGTTAGTGTTTTTTCTGTTACACTACTTACAGGCTGTTGTGGATTCATTTCTATCAACTTCCCAAAATCAATATCAGGCAAACCAGATTGATGAGAGGCCAGGTCAGCTATTTTTATTTTGTTTTTAAGATTTTTATCTAAAACATATTGTTCAGGAAGGTAATTGTCGATATAGTCATCCAATTTTATTTTGTTTTCAATAGCCGCTTGTGCAATCAAATTGGAAGTCAATATTTTAGTGATAGAGGCAAGTTCGAATATGGAATTTTTGTCTACATCAATTTGACTTTCTTTACTTAGTTTGCCATAGGCGGTGAAAAACGCTTCATTATTTTTAATGTACCCAACGCTAACACTTATGTCAGGATTTTTTTGATAATTATCTTTTATTAAGGAATCAATTCTTTGAGAAATGTTCTGTGCAAAAGTGAACGTGCTTGTTAATAATAGCACTGCTAAAAATTTTAAGGAAGTTTTCATAGTATCGTTTTTTGGTTAAAAACTTATTACGATACAAACTTGATGGAGAAATCTTCCTTTTGCGACCGAGTGGAAGTATTCGAACGCTTTTCCTTAAAAAATGAGTACGAGTAAATAAAGCAATACGTACGAGTAATTACAAAACCCTGTCTTACAGCGCTTTACGATAATCAGTTGGCGTGCTGCCGGTGTGTTTTTTAAAGGCCGTGTTAAATGAGGATTTCGAATTAAAACCCGCTTCGTACAAAATTTCTAAAATAGTTACCTTTCTTTTAGTGCTATCTTTTAAAATTTCCATAGCATATGCTATACGATAGGCATTCACGAAATCATAAAAATGCTGGTCTAATTGATGATTGATTAAAATGGACAACTCCCGGGTTGGGATTTTAATTTTATCAGAAACCTCTTGAATGGTTAAAGAAGGATTCAGGAAGGGCTTTTCGGCCACCATAAACGCTTGTAATTTCACTAACGTTTCATCTTGCTTTTTTGCATTTCCTGCTACAGGCTCCCTTTTTTTATCCTCCAGAATTATATCAGCTACCAATTTCAATTTTGAATCGATATTCCGAAACAAATCCGGGTTGGTTAATGCTTTCAATAAATACCAACCAGTAATGAACAACTGAAAAACCAGGAGTCCACTGTTTAGCCATTCAGCGATGTAGATATACTCCGAAAATTTAAAAATGTTTTTTGTAAGCGCAATCAGGTATAAAATTGCGAGTGCTGTTGTAAACTGGAACAACCAGTTATAGGAATTGATATTGGTGCCCGCATAATTTTCAAGGTACAATTTCTTTGTTTTCCGCAATAGAATAAAGACTGCAATGAGATAGCCAACGATTTGAAGATGAATAAGAATATGGTTGAATTGCAGTTCTATTACATTTTGCCGATTTTGAAGAAGACTAAGTTTAGAAGCGACATCCACGAAGTAAAACCGAGGCAATAAAACAGCGTTTCCAATCAAAAAGGGAAGCAGATGCCATAAATGTTTGGGCCTAAGCTTAAAATCTGAATAGCAAACGGATAATACATACAGATAAAAAACAGGGATTTGT
>JALONS010000451.1 GCA_025454855.1 Arcicella sp. | reverse complement strand
AGCATTTTTAATTTTACAAGGTTTTAGCAAAAGAAGAAAATCAATCGCCACCCACAAATATTGAAAACAGAAAACAAGAAATTGAAAAGTGGAAAAAAAATGTCGGTTGGATAAAATAAAAACACCTACTAATCGAGTAGACGGGTTTACACTAAGTTTGACGGAGTTCGTACACAACAACCTTTCTATAATTGTATATTCCAAATTTTAAGTTCATATCTTATTTTGCTCACAACACCATAATGAACCATTTTTTAATGTACTATAATCGCTTATATTTAATTCCTGACAAACTTGACTCTAATTTATTTTAGTTTTTTAGACGAATTAAGGTAGAGCGTCATTTTGAGATAAAGACTATTCATTGAAAAATTATCCATCTATTTGCTTCAATTTTCCATTTTAAGAATGATTGTGTCAAAGCAACTTTGTATTGTCAATAATGACATAACAATTTTGAGAAATAAAATGGCAAATTTTAATGTTCCTAGCAGAAAAGAAGTTTCTGCAAATAATCAGGAGATTTTTGACAATCTTCAAAAAGGTTTAGGTATGGTACCTAATCTTTATGCGGTAATGGCTCACTCTGAAACTGCTTTAGGCAATTATCTTGCTTTCCAAAACGCTAAAACTTCGTTTTCAAATAAAGAAAAACAAGCAGTAAACCTAGTGGTTAGTCAAGTAAATGAATGCGTTTATTGTCAATCAGCACACACATTACTAGGTACCATGAATGGCTTAACCGAAGATCAAACTATTGAAATAAGAAAAGGGAATGCTTCATTTGACGATAAACTCAATTCTTTGGTAGTGCTTGCAAAAGAAATCACGGCAAAAAAAGGATTTGCGTCTTCTGAAACCATAGATGCATTCATAAAGGCAGGCTATAACGAAGGGCAGGTAATTGAATTGGTATTTTTAGTAGCGGAAAAAACTGCAATGAATTACGTTCAAGCCATTACAAAAGTTGTAAATGATTTTCCGATTGCAAAGTCAATCTAATGCAAACAAAAAGGCTGTCTCTTGATTACAACGGCCTTTTTAGAAAAATTTAAAATGGAAAAAAGACTCCCTCTAGCACCATTTACAATGGAAACAGCTTTACAAAAAGTGCAAATTGCTGAAGATGCTTGGAATACAAAAGACCCTGAAAAAGTGTGTTTGGCTTATACCATAGATACAGAATGGAGAAATCGCACTGAATTTATAAATGGAAGAGAAGCTGTAAAAGAATTTTTAATCCGGAAATGGAGAAAAGAATTAGGCTATAGATTAAAAAAAGAACTTTGGGGTTTTCATGAAAACCGAATGGCAGTGAGGTTTGAATATGAATGGTATGACCAAACCGAACAATGGCACCGTAGTTATGGTACTGAACTTTGGGAGTTTGATGAGAATGGTTACATGCGCAAGCGTTTCGCTAGTATTAACGATATGGCAATTGGTGAATCGGAAAGAAAATTATAATTGTAAATTTGAATTATGGCAAATCAAACGGCTTTCACGTTAGTAAATCCGCAAAATGGTAACTTAGCATTCAAAACTTTTTCATTTGAAGATGATAGCTATTTTGATCATATCCAAAGAAATAATTACTACTCTCTTATTTGGTTTACAAAAGGTTGTGGGAAGGTAAAAGCAGACTTTTCAGAGCATGATTTTAATTCTAACACTTTATTTACATTTTCGCCTTATCAACCGTTTATGCTTGTAAACAGTGAATCTATAAGTGGCATTGCTTTACAATTTCATCCCGATTTTTTTTGCATTCATAAGCATCAATCTGAAATTGCTTGTAATGGTGTTTTGTTTAACAATATTTATAATCCACCATTTGTTATCTTGGATGAAAAATCAGCATTAACAATAGAAATGTTAATTACTCAAATGAAAACTGAAATGCAAAATCCTGCATTGGCTCAATACGAATTATTGATTTCGTATTTAAAAATTTTTTTAATTATAGCTTCGCGACTAAAAACTGAACAAGAACCAGCGCCTTCAAAATCCATTACAAATTACAAAGAACCTTTTATCCTTCAAAGTTTAAAAAATGCTATTGAGAAAGATTTCAAAACAAAACATTCAGCAAGTGATTATGCAAAGACATTAAATATCTCACCAAATGCATTAGCTAAAATTACGAAAACACACTTCAATAAAACCCTTACAGAATTGATTTCCGAAAGAATTATAATCGAAGCTAAAAGAGAATTATACCTTACAGGAAAGCCTATAAAACAAATAGCCTATGAGTTGGGGTATGATGATGAATACTATTTCAGCAGATTTTTTAAGACAAACACAGATATTTCACCACAAATATATCGCAAAACGGTTGGCTTTGATAGACTTTCTGGACTTTTAACAACATAAAGAATATTAAATTTCATCAACATGACAAAAGATAAACATATAAGAAAAGTTCAACTTCAAGACCTAACAGGACTGAAAGAAGTTTTAGATTCTAGCGAACTTTTTCCTTCTGAATATCTTGACGATATGATTAAAGACTACTTTAACGTGAGTTCGGGATAAGCAAGGGTAGATTAATTTAGGTTATTTTAAAATATAATTATCTGATTATCAAATAAGTAAGCATATTTTGTTATATTT
>JALONS010000450.1 GCA_025454855.1 Arcicella sp. | reverse complement strand
ATTTTGGTAAATCCGTTGGGCTTTTTCCTCCACATTGGGGGCAACGGTAGCCGCTCGGATAGGCGTTACATACACATACTGCTGAAAATAATCTTGGAAACCATATTTTTCAAAAAACTGGATATAATACGGCTTCGTCCACGGCATTTTGTAAGTAGGTTCGTATTCCCAACCCTTGGTCATTAAGCCCCAAAAGGAGTCCCGTTCGCCAAAATTGATAGGACCATCCATTGCCTCCATGCCTTTGGATGCCAACCAGTTTTTACAAGTTTCAAATAATAAAAAAGCCGCTTTTTCATCCTCAATACACTCAAAAAAGCCCATTCCGCCCGTGGGTTGGTCTTCTTTGGTGGCAGTTTCGTGGTTGATAAAAGCCGCCACACGCCCGATGGTCTGCCCTTCGGAATTCTGCAAAATCCAGCGGATAGCCTCTCCGTGTTTGAAGTATTTATTTTTCTTGGGATTAAAAGTATTTTCAACGTCTTGGTCGAGCGGGCGAATCCAATTAGCGTCTTCGGCGTACAGTTTTACGGGTAATAAAAGGAATTCTTTTTGAAGGTTTTTATGGTTAGCTACTTCGATGATGGTCATGTGTTTTTGGGGATTATTGAACATACGGAAGTCGTCCTTTTGAAGGACGACTTCCGTAAATTTCGTATAAATTATTATTTGCCTTTTATTTCTGTAAAGATAGTGGATTTTAAACTTTAACGGCTACTCACATTCCAAATCTGTTAAGTTCCAATTTCGTACACAATCATATAATTTTGCAGATATAAGAACTTTTTTAGCTTTACATAAATATTCTCTTTTCTTAGGTTCTTGTACCCAATTTGACCATAATATATAGGTCCAGCCAATGGTATATGACGCATTTGAATCTTGATATATTTGCATTGCATCTTGATAAAAATTATTACCTTTCTCTGAGTTATTTTGGCGATACGCTAAGTTGCCAAGGCTTCTGAAACAGTTAGCAATTCCCATAACAACTTTGCCATGCTCAAACAGCGTTAATGCTTTACCAAAATAGTCATTTGCTAAATCATCCTTTAACTCTCGATAAGCCACTTCACCGAGACAACAAAGACAACTGGCTTTACCAGTTAAATTATCAATTCTTTCATGTGACAGTAGAGATTTATTGTAGTATTTATTTGCCATTTCATGATTATTATAACGAAATAAAGCCAAATTTCCAAGATTGAGAAGACAATTAGCTTCTCCTAAATAATTCTTACCTTTTGCAAATAGCATCGAAGCCTTTTCATAATAATTTTGTGCTAATAAATCCTCGAATTCTCTAAATGCTAACTCTCCAAAATTAAGAAGACAATTAGCTTGACCAACCACATCATTAACTTTTTCATAAAGAATTAAACTTTTCTGAAATTCCGTTTTTGCTTCCTCAAATTCAGACTTATGAAGTGCTATACTCCCAAGATTAAAACAACAATGTGCATTACCAATTATATTGCCTATTCTTGTATATATTGACAATGCCAATTGATTATAATTTTTAGAAGACTCTATTTTTGATTGTTTATATTCAAAATCTCCTAAAAATCTCAAACAGTTTGCTTCTTCATCTTCCCATCTATTAACATTAGAAATGCTTCTTGCTTTTTCGTATAATGCTACTGGGTAAATTCCAGAAAATTTACAGTAATCAATTACATAACTTAAAGCAAGAATACTTTTTTGCCTGTTTAATGAACCATCAATAACTTTAATAATATTATTCCATTCATCTCTTAAAATTATAGAACTTCCACCATTTTCTTGCTTCCCTACATCCTCTCCTTTGCTCAAAGCTAATTCAATATAATGATTTTGTATTTTTTCAAGAAATGGATAATCAACAGCCGTCTTTTGTGTAAGATATTCTCTTATTGGTGCTAATACCCAAATGCGTGACTGTTCTGTTTCTTCACAAAGCCCTAATTCCTTTAATACTTCTATTTGGTCGTAAGCATTTTCAATAATTGCTTCTAAATCCTGACGGCTCATGCCCAGTGGCAAGTACCCCAATGCTTGTAAAAATTCACGATTAGTTTCCGCCAACCGAGTATTGTCGTATGAGAAAGAAATGGAGAGGTTTAAATTGTCATTTTTTTTCCCTCCTTTGCTTATAAACTCATTACTTTTCTTTTGCCATTCTCTGTATAGGTCTTCTAAGTTTTCTACTTTGTTAGCTCTTTTAGCTAATAATTCGATGGCGAGGGGTAGGTAATCTACTTCCTGTACCATTGTTTTTATCAAAGTATTTTCAAGAAATTTCTCTCCTGATTTTTCATTAAAAAGTGTAATGGCATCATCTTCTTTTAGAAAAGGTACTTTAAAAGGCTTCCAGTCCAATTCATCAGGAGAATTATTACCACGATAGGTAAAAATTAAATCGGCATGGTCTTTCAGCTTTTCAATAAAAGACTTAACATTAACTTTGTCTTCCCAAGTAGTTTCAAAATTATCAAGGGCAATTAAAAAACGATGTCTCCCAAATTGCCACTACTCACAGGCATTTCAAGAGCAATTACAAGTGTATTTTGCAAGAGAGAAAGGTCTTTCGCACCATCACAACGTACAAAAAAGCGGTTGCGGCGGTATTTATTAATAATAGCCTTGTGGTGGAGTACATTGAGTGCCAAATTGGTTTTGCCCAAACCGCCCGTACCCAAAATTCCCACGGGTTTTTTGTAATTTTTAGAGAGATACTGAGCAACATCTTCCACTAAATCCAAACGGTTTTGCCCAATACAGGTGGGTTTGCCTTCGAGCGTTTTGGGCAAATCATCGGGGCGTTCAATATTGTGGACAAGTAAATTGATAAAAGGCGTAAGGTCATCATACTTGTCGCCATAGCCAATCACTTCCACATTGGGATTGTTATTGTCTTTGTGCGTTTTTTTAGTGGCATCCACATATTTATCCAAAACCAGATGATAGAGTTTGGTTTTGGTCAAATAGGTACTTACCCATTGAAAAATCAAGCTAAAATTTTGGTCATAAACCCCTTGCCCAAAGCCCACAAAAATTACGGCATCATAAGCCGTAACGATGTAGCGGTTAATAAACTGAGCAAACTCATCTTGCACAATTCTATCATAAGATTTCTGCCCAAAAACGATAGATTCTGGCTTTTTGTAATAGCCGTGCAAGTGCAAAATGTACTTTTGCTTTTGGTCGTTTTTGAGAAAATCTATCGCCTTTTGCGTTTCTTGCAGGGTAATGGGCGTAAAATGTGTAATGTCTTCTAAGAGCTTATCATAATTGGCAGTAGCAATAGGCACGCCCAAAGCCTTGATAGCAACGATGAGTTCACGATAATCAAGCAAGGCTTCATCAAAAATATTTAACCATTCTTGTACCTTGCCTTGGGCTTCGAGGCAATCCCAAATTTTGTCACCAATTTCCAAAAGTTCCTCGGTAGTGGCGTGTTCGTTATCCAGAAAAGTACGGCAAGAATCTCCCCAATTATCTTCGGTATGGCATTTATCACAACAAAACTGAATTCCATAACGCAGTAAATTAGTCCAATTGCCAAATATTTTACGGCTGTCGGAGTCAATAGAAGCACTTGAAACACCTGCCCCCGCAATAACGAAGGCTTTTCGTTTGTTGAGGGCGGAGATTAGGTTTTGTATTTCGGGATTTGTAATATCAACGGGCATAGGGCATAGGGCATACGTTTATATTGAAAAAGTAATATACAAAAAAAGCACTTTAGGGAATTAATGGGCAAAGAATTTTTATTTTTTTGGTGGGAACTATCTGAGTCTGAGGTACATTTTCATATTACAAGTCTTACTGAAAAACGCATTTTAAAACGAAAAACCTCTCTTTCAGCTATCATAAAAGATTTTACGGAAACCATGAAAAACCATTATGGCGACCGTCTGTCGAAGATAATCCTCTACGGCTCGTATGCTCGTGGAGATTTCAACGAAGAATCGGATATTGATTTTTTGGTGCTGTTGAATGATGAGGAGGTACGGACGAGTAAGGAGATTTTGAATATTGGTGATAAACTATATGATTTGTCTGTCTCGTTTTTAACCATGATTTCTGCTCGGGTAATTCCACAATTTCATTATGAAAAATACGATAACTTGTTTTTTCGGAATATCAAAAAAGACGGACTCCTAATTTATGGATAATGATTTAATGATATATTTTCAGAATGCTAAAGATGAATTAAATTGTGCCAAAAATTTAGCTAATAATAGCTTTTATCGTGGTTCAATTAATCATTGTTATTATACCTGCCTGTGGCTTGTCAGGGGCTTACTCACTGAAAAAGAAGTATTTACAAAATCCCATAACGGGGCGGCAATGCTTTTCTATGAACATTATGTGAAATCAGGCGAGGTTCCTCGTGAAATGGCTGCCATTGTTAAAAAATTACTTGATGAACGACAGGAAGCTCAATATGATGTTAGGAGTAATTTTACTGAAGAAGAAGCTACTGAAATCATTGCATTAGCAGAAACCTTTTTTGATTTTATCACGAATAAATATAGTTCACAAGAAACAAAATCATCCCGCAGCTATCATAAAAGATTTTACGGAAACCATGAAAAACCATTATGGCGACCGTCTGTCGAAGATAATCCTCTACGGCTCGTATGCTCGTGGAGATTTCAATGAAGAATCGGATATTGATTTTTTGGTGCTGTTGAATGATGAGGAGGTACGGACGAGTAAGGAGATTTTGAATACTTATAAATTGTTATATCACCTTACACTTGAGAATAATATTGAGGTTTCGATGTCTGCTGCTTCTCGAAAAAAATATGAGCTTACTACAAAGGCTTTTTATAGTTTTATAAAAAAAGAAGGAATAACTGTTTATGAATGAAGACATTAAAAATGGTCTTGCAATAGCCTTAGACACTTTTGATGATGCTAAATTTTTGGCTCAAAATGAACGATACAGAGGAGCCATGAACAGATGTTATTATGCGTATTATTATTTAGTAAAAGAGATTTTAGTAACAAAAGGAATCATTGCTAAAACTCATAAAGGACTAAATAGTGAGTTTGGCAGAGTACTCATAAAAACGAAAGAAATACCTTTAAAGTATGGTGAATACTTAGGGTACTTATTTAAGGAAAGACAAGCTGCCGATTATGAACCTGAGGAAGAAATAGGACAAGAAGAAGTTGATAAAGCCCTACAAATGGTAGAAGAATTTATCAATTATATAAAAGAAACATATCAATAAAACGAATAATTAACTCGTTGATAATAAACTATCCAAACCCCAACAATTAGCAATAAATG
>JALONS010000154.1 GCA_025454855.1 Arcicella sp. | reverse complement strand
TAAATTTCTTCAAGTCGTCTTTTGTCCCGTAGGCTTTATCAGGAGCTAAATAATAGATTGGATTATACCCCCAAGAATCATTATTGGTAAATTCTGAAATAGGCATTAATTCGATACAATTCACCCCTAACGTTTTGAAATAACTAATACGGTCGATGGCGTTTTTATAAGAACCATCTCGGTCGAAATCCCGAATATGCATTTCATATATCACCAAATTACTTTGAGGAGGTCGTTTAAAATTAGTGACTTTCCAAGGATAAGGTATTTGGGCTGTTTGAAAAACCGAAGCAATACTTTTTATCTTATCGGGTAGAAGTTTCAAATTTGGGTAATTAGCCGAAGAAATATTTTTATCATTATTAGGGTCTAAAATTTTCTCAGCGTAAGGGTCTCCGATACCTAAAGTACCATTTATCAGGTATTGAAAGGCGTATTCTTCTCCTTTATTAACTCCCTCTATATCAATCCAATATCTATTACCATCAGGGGTTCTTTTCATGAGATACTTAGCATCTATTTGCCAGTTGTTAAAATCGCCGATGGCGTAAACAAAATCTTTTTTAGGGGCAAATAATACCAATGTGACCTTGGTATCCGATATATAATTGATGCCATCTTTTACCCCCGTTGGTAAAGAAGCAGTAGTTGGGATAGGTTTCACAGTTACAGAAAATTCGTTAGTGGTAGTTTCGGTATTGGTATTAGCCGTAATTTTTACGTTTTGGGTTGTCCCTGAAACAGAGCTGACCGTCAACGTATAGCGTAGAGAATCTTTGTTAAAAAAGCTCTTTTCTTGGGGTTGAATAAAGGCAACATTCAGCCTATTGTCGTACATAGTAATAAAAAAATCCTCCGTTTGTGATTTTCCATCACCACTCTTCAACAATACACCCAATCTTTTGATAGTGGCAATGGCAGGAACTGCATAATAATCTCTGGGTTTCAATTTGATGCTCCATTTATCATTACCGAGTGAAGTCATTTTTCCTTTTTCATAAGGAACACCAAAATTAGTTTGTCCTGCGGGCTGAAACTGAAAGGCATCGCCTGTTTCAGTTGTACCTGCTCCTGACCATAAGTAAACATCATCTTTTTTACCCAGAAGCCCTTTTGCACGAGAATCTTTGGCGAGTGTTACATCAAAAATGATGGTAATTTCTTGGTCGCCATTAGGAAGCGTAGGAATAGTAGTTACGGCTTGCCCAATAATGGGTAGCCATATCACCCATTGAAGGATGATTGTTAATAAGATTTTTTTCATTGTGTTTATAAAAGGTTGGTTAATGGGAATTTGCTCTTTAATAGAGAAGAGAGATTATATGATAGAGAATAGTTAATAGAGAACAGTTGATAGAGAATAGAGATTAGTTGATAGAGGTTAAAAAATAAATTGAAGGCCATTTTTTAATCTCTACATTCTATCCTCTAACATCTATTCTCTAATATCTAATATCTAATATCTATTCTCTATCCTCTAACATCTAAACTCTATCCTCTAAACTCTATCAAAGCACATCAATCCCCTAATTTACACAAAATAATGTTTCAGTGCGTCATAAACTTTATGTACGGGCAAACCCATTACGGTAAAGTAAGAACCCTCCATCCGAGGAATACCCACCATACCAATAAAATCTTGTACGCCATAAGCCCCTGCTTTGTCAAAGGGTTTGCAGGTTTCTATGTAATAATCAATCTCTTTGTCCGTTAGCTCACGAAAGAACACTTGAGCAACGTCAATGAAACTTTCCGTATTTTCTTGCGTCATTACACACACGCCCGTAATCACTTGGTGCTGTTGGGCGGATAATTTTCTGAGCATTTGCCTTGCTTCTGCCGTATCTTTTGGTTTATTTAGAATCTCATTGTCAATTACCACAATCGTATCAGCGGTTAAAATAATTTGATTATCAAGTTCTTCCCTAAATGCTTCCGCTTTTTTACGTGCCAAAAAGGCAGGTACTTCGGGGGCTGGCATATTTTTAGGGAAATCTTCGTTAGTATCTTTTACTTGTACAGAAAAATCAAAACCTGCATCACGTAATAATTGCTGACGACGGGGCGAATTAGAGGCTAAAATAAGGGGTTTACTGAGTTTAAGCATTTTCTTAGCTATTAAAAATCAATTTCTATGGATGGTATTTTACAAATTTATTCATATTCTCTCAAACAAACGTTTAAGGTTTTTATCTTAATACTTTTTTGTACGTCGGTGGGGGTCGCTCAAAAAACTGATAGTACAACAATAAAGTCCATTGAAGCCGTGAGCATGAGGTCTGAAAAAGATAGTGTGATGTTTACGAGACTCAAAAAGCAATTTTCTAAAAATAAAATCTTAAATGAAATTTACAATGCTTTATTCAGAGACGTTTATAACCAGAATGCTTCAGGACAAGAGATAGTACAGGTAGAAGAAAACCCCTTCAAGGAGTACGAAGGTAGAGTTATTCGCAAAATTTTTGTCAAACGTCGCCAAGTATTCGGTGAAAGTATCATTGACACCTCCCGAATAGCCGAAGGTTTCGACCACTTCTTGAACTCACTGCATACCAATACTCGTGAAAAGGTCATTCGGAATTCTTTTTTAATGTTTGATGTAGGCGATATTATTGATGCCGACCGCCTACGGGATAATGAACGTTTGATGCGACGGAGTTCTATCCTCCACGATGCTCGTATATTGGTAATACCTGATGCTCAGTTTCCAAATTTGGTAGATTTATTAGTCATTACACAAGATATTTGGTCATTAATTCCCGACGTGGGTTTTAATGGTTTCAAGGATTATTATATTGGTATCAATCAAGTAAATTTTAGGGGATTAGGGCATTCTTGGCGAAATAATTTTTATCTAAATCACAATGAAAAACCTGCTTTAGAATATTTTAGTCAATATACCATTCCTTATATCGGGCGTACTTTTATTACTGGGCAGGCAGAGATTGAACTCCGTCGCCAAACCAACCATTATGCCATTCGATTTTATAGACCGTTCCTAACACCCGAAATGAAATTAGCGGGCGGACTTGAACTAAGCAACGACCGTAATTTATTGAATACGTTTCGAGGTTTTGATGGTACAACTTATAAAAATACCGATACCACTTTCTTTTATTTCCCCACCAATCGAAACTTAGTGGATTTCTGGACAGCTTACGCTTTTAAGTTACCTTTTTTGAGCAAAGAAATTCAACAACGTTCCAGAGTAGTATTAGGGGTCAGATTTGCTGATATTTCTTATACCCAACGCCCAGAAGTAACGGCTGATACCAACCAAATTTTCAGAAATCATCGTGATTATTTAGTGGGAATTGGGTTTTCTAACCGCCGCTACAAAAGAGATTTCTTGATTTATGGCTTTGGTGTTACCGAAGACGTACCCTACGGATATTTGGCTACTTTTGTAACAGGTTATGAAAATTCGGATGCCTTCGGGAAACGCTGGTACACTGGCGTAAAGTTAGCCAAAGGACAATACATTGGCAAAGCAGGGTACATTTACGGACTGCTTAACTTTGGGGGATATTCAAATGGTACAACGGGTTTGAGTATTGAATCCAATTATTTTAGTACCATGCACCTGTATCGGGGGCGAATTCCCGTCAGACATTTTGTGAATGTTCAATACGCCTTCGGAACGCAACGTTATACAGGGGAATTCGTGAATGTTAATCGTGAAAATGGTATCTTGGATGCCAACAGCGATAAACTTTGGGGAACTAAAAAACTGGGGATTGGGTATCAAATCGTCTTCTTTTCCCGACTCAATTTTGTTGGTTTTAGGATTGCCCCTTTTTTTCAAGCCGATTTTGCATTTGTTAATCCTCGTGACCAATTTTTACTTAATCGTGTACCCTACACAGGATTAGGGATTGGTATTCGTTTACGGAACGAAAACCTCACGTTCAATACTTTTCAGCTCAAATTTTCTTTCTTCCCCAATCTCCCCGATGTACGAACCCTCAATTTTGCATTTAGTGACACCTATAATTTACGGCTAAAAGATTTTGATATTTCCGCTCCTGAAATAGTGCCTTTCAGATAGATAGGGAGCTTTTGGGTAAGCAAATGATAATTTATTAAGCATTCTCCTTTAAAAAATGACCGTTTAATAAGTCTTTTAGGTTGAAAATAATAAAATTTGTAGTATTACTGTTTGTACATTAACCATTAAGACATTTAATATTTCAATGGTCCGACATTAATTGTTAGCCATTTTTAGATATATGTACTAATAAATCATTTTTATCCTGAATCAATTGAAGTTTGCAAAAGCAAACTTCTGAAAATTGTAGATTTTCAAAAATTTACTTTTTCGCTTGGGATATAATATTCCTTATTTGCATGAGATAAGTTCCAGATGATGCTATCATCTAAATTTTTCTCTTTTACCTTACCGCTGCCCATGACTATTGAGAGAGATATAAAGCAAAAGCATTTCAAAAACCCATACAATAAACTAACCGTTAATTTGATGTTTACAAATGGGTGGTTAAATAACCAATATGCCCAAATCCTGAAACCTTACCATATTACTGAACCACAGTACA
Source organism: Arcicella sp. (assembly GCA_025454855.1). Taxonomy (GTDB): domain Bacteria; phylum Bacteroidota; class Bacteroidia; order Cytophagales; family Spirosomataceae; genus Arcicella. The sequence goes on along the minus strand of JALONS010000154.1, from coordinate 6,208 downwards.
ACGTACTGAAGATTTTGAGGGCATTGCACCCTAATCCTGCTACAATCAACGATATCATTGAAAAGATGGTTGATAAAATGTCCAACGCTTCACGGTTAGTGGATAAACTTATTGCCAAAGAATTAGTTATAAAGAAAAAATCTTCTACCGATTTACGGGCGGTAGAGGTAAGATTGACCGAAAACGGAGTCCATTTATTAGAAGAATTAACAAGTAAAATCAAAGAATTAGAAGAATTTTCCTTTGGTTTAGACGAAGAAGAAGCAAAAAATTTATCTTTATTATTAGAACGTCTTAGGAAAAAGAACATATAATTAGGTGATTACCAATCTTTTGAAGTTATTAACAAAAAATTAACAATTTAATGTATTGACATTAAATGTTACTACATTAAATTTGCATTGTAAATCAATATGAGTATCGAAAAAGACATAAAGCAGAATCATTTTAAATCGGCTTATTCAAAAGCGGTGGTCAATATCGTATATACTAACAGTTGGCTAACATCTTTACAAATGGAAATATTCAAGCCATTTGATTTAACCTTACAGCAATACAACGTTCTAAGAATCTTACGGGGTCATTATCCCACTCCTATTACAGTAATTGCTATTATAGAGAGAATGCTGGATAAAATGTCTAATGCTTCACGACTGGTAGATAAACTATTGGCTAAAGAATTAGTTGAAAGAAGAGTTTGCCCCGATGACCGCCGAGCGGTAGATGTGCTGATTACTCAAAAAGGATTAGCTTTATTGGAAGAAATAGATATACTACAACACAAGTGGGAAGAACATTTACACGGCTTATCAGAAAATGAAGCCCTTCTATTGAGCGATTTGCTGGATAAATTAAGAGAACCCAAATCAGCTAACAGTCAATTACAAGAACTTACAGAATCCATTAATAATTAGTGAGTTATTCAGATTATTTTAAACAATTAAATTATACTCAAAAATGAAAGCAATTAAATTTATCGCAAGTATTTTAGTAGCAGTTTTATTCGTGAATATTGCAGTAGCGGGTACACCTGCAAAAGGTAAAAAAACAACTTTAGCCGTTGATACTAAAGCCAGTAAAATTCATTGGTTAGCTAAAAAAGTAACAGGGCAACACGAAGGAACTATCAATATCTCATCAGGTTCGTTGGTAGCTGATGGAGCTAAAATTGTAGGAGGAGATTTCGTAATTGACATGAAATCAATCGTTTGTACAGACATCACCAATGAAGAATACAACAAAAAATTTATTGGTCATATCACTACTGGCGATTTCTTTGAGGTAGAGAAATTCCCAACTTCAACTTTCAAAATCACTAAAGTAGCAGGTAATAACATCACTGGAGATTTAACCTTACACGGTGTTACAAAATCAATTACTTTCCCTGCTAAAATTTCTACGGTAGGCGGTAAAGTATCCGCAACGGCTTCGATTCCAGTAGATAGAACTGACTTTGGCGTGAAATATGGTTCTAAAAAATTCTTTGAATCAATCGGAGACAAAGCAATCGACGACGTATTTAACTTAGATGTAACGTTAGTAGCTGGAAAATAATTTTTGACACGAAATAAACCAAATACTATTTCGTTCTCAATATAGTTTCTCATTAGTCCTCACATTATTCAATTCGTTGAATTTTGTGGGGATTTTTTTGATTTGGAGTTTTCGATTGCGGACTTGTTGATATTAATAATGTGAAATTATGAAATTTGGACTTTTACAGACAAAAACACGCAACTGATATCCAAAATCCCAAAATTATTCCAATCCGCAATCGAAAATCAGAAATCTAAAATCAATACTGTCCTGTTGCTAATAACACTAAAGTACACGCCTCCTCAGTTTCAATTCCTTGTTGATGAGCTAATGCTTCAAATTCAGGATTCTCTGCTCCCGGATTAAAGATAATTCTACGAGGATTCTGCTTGAGGATATACTCATACAAAGCGGGTTGATTTCTCGCACCCATGTACATGGTTACTGTATCAATGCCTTGAAAATCAGGATAATTAGTTTGTATAGCAACGCCTTGTACTTCGCCTTCTTTCTGTCCGACCATAGCAATTTCATGCCCGTAAGTCAACAGACTATTAGCTGCTTTGAAAGCGTATCGTTCTGGGTTAGTTGATGCCCCCACAATTAATGTTCTCATGATAAAATTATAATATTTACTGGTATTGCCTTTTTAATAAGTAGCTTTTATGTTCAAATCCTAAAACAGAAAACACACCACTGTTTTATTTAGAATAACCTATTTACTCACAAAGTTCCCCCAATAGTTGAAATTTTACCATTTCGATGATGTAAAATAGCATTATTTTAAGTCAATGATTTTTCCCATTTTCAGTATAGAATAAAACAATACACTTTGCTTTATTCTATCTCCAAAAAATGTAAAACCTGTAAAGATTAAATCACTAATTATGAAGTAGTTACAGAAAAATAAGAAAGACTTTTGCAAATTTTTGCAAATTTTTGCATACTTTTTCTTAATTTAAGACAATTTTTGGGATTGTAAATCTTCCCGTAAAGAACAATTACGACCATTTTTATAAAATTTTATGAATATCCCTACCACGTATGATGGTTTTCGCCAATATTGGGCGAATAATCAGCAGACGGCTATATCATCATATATAGCTAAAAACAAGTCTTTTATACCCAATTTATTACCCGAACAAGCCGTACAAATGCCCGCAGTGCAATTGGCGTATATGTTGGAGAAAAGATTTGGGCAACAGGCTTTTTTTCAAGCACTAAACCCTGATAATACCGTTGAAAGTCCCGTGAAGGATTTTCAGGATGGAGCTTGGCTGAAAACCGTAAATATGGTGGGAATCAACGTAAGAACCATTGGGAGTTTCTGGAACGTAGTTAAATATACCCTGACACTCCCCGAGGCTCAATCTTCCGTTCATTTATTGCCCATTTGGGAATGTGGCGTTGTGGCGAGCTTGTACGGAATTGCCAGCTGGAATATCAATCCAGAATTTTACGACGCTGAGTTAGCCATTGCTTTTCCACACCTCAACACAGTAGAAAAACAGCTAAAAGTAGTAGTAAATTTATTACACCTGATGGGCAAAACGGTGGGGATGGATGTAATTCCGCACACCGACCGTTATTCTGAAGTTTCATTGGCAAATCCACAGTTTTTTGAGTGGCTACAAAGACGTGAATTTGAGATTATCAATCATACTGAGAACTTACACGAAAAAGTACAAGAAAGAATTTTAGACTTTTTGTACCAATACGGCGGAACAATTTCTGAATATTACCCCCGCAAAAAAGAAGATTTTTTCAATAATAGTATATATCCAGAAGCCGACCGTTTACGGTTTCTATTCGGTGAAAAGACGAACTTGGAAGCCCGAAACAAACGCAGAAACCAATTAATAAACCACTTATTTTCGGAAGGATATGAGCCAGTACCAGCTACGATGGCTCCGCCGTATCGGGGACTGGAAGTGGATTTTCGGGAAGAAGCCAAAACGGTGGATGATGATGGAAGAGTTTGGCGGGATTATGTTATTACGAAACCCGAAGGAATGTCAAGGGTTTTTGGACCTTTGGCACGAGTAAAACTGTATGAGTGTAAAAATGACAATCAAGATTGGGAAATAGATTTTACGAAACCTCGTACAGAAGTTTGGGAGTATATGGCAGATAAATATTTGAAAATAGCCCAAACGTACCACTTTGATTTTATGCGAGGAGATATGTCGCACGTACAGATGAATCCTGCTGGTACACCCACTGACCCCGATGTTTATTACGACATTCATAAATACATTAAAAATGCCATTAGGCAAGCTAAACCGTATTTTGGCTATTTTGCTGAAAGTTTCTTGGCACCGCCCAATACAATGGCTTATGGGGTAGAGGAAGACCACTTAGAAGGCTCTGACACGGATACCACTCTGGGAGACTTACAGTCGATGGTAGTAGGTACGAATCAATTTGTGAGTGAATTTGCCCGTTATCATTATTTATTGAGAACTCGAACGTTCGCTCCTAACTTTACAATTATGACCGCCGATAAAGATGACCCCCGTTTTGACGAGTTTTATCTAAAAGGTAATGAACTGAGAATGTTCATCGGTCTATTTCTGACGGATATGCCTTCTTATATGGCATTGGGTTTTGAACAAAGAGACCCGCATCCTACGCCCGCACCCAATGAACATTACACCAAGCTATATGTTTTTCAACTTTCGGAAGGAGAAAAAGCAACACATGGTAAATATGTATGGGGACAAAACGGAGTATTATTTGGTAATCTTACTGCCTTGAAATGTATTTCAGAGAAAATAAATAATGATATCAAACATCAAAAAACGAAGTGGTTGATTGAACCTGATTTTAACGGTGAACAAAAAGTGATAGCTTGGACACAAGCAGAAAACCCAAAATATATATTTGTTATAAATTTATCGCTTACTCAAATTTCAGTCCATGAAGCACTCCACAGTATCTTAACTGATAAAATATTGCTGTTTTCTACCGAACAAAAATCAGATTTTGAGAATAATATCAGTATTATTTTACCAATACCTGACTTAAAAGAGGGAGAATGTAGAATATATCAAGTATAATTTGAAAAATCCTGTTAAAAAACAACGGTATTTCAAAACATTCTAAAAAAACAAACCGTTAAGATACCTAATAGCAAAAAACATAACCGTAGTTAATTTATGACGGAGAAAAAAACAGGTATTGGCATTAAAAAAAATAGCAGCTTTTGGAATGAAAAGTGGATAGAAATTCCTTTTCCCGAAGTTGACAATCCACCTATGTACAAGGTCTCGAATTACGGACGTTTAAAGAGTTTTCAAAACGACCCTGAAAATGGAGAAATCATCAATGGTTCTAAAATTCAGGGATATAAGTCTTTGAATATCAGGGCAAAAGGCAATAAATCACTTAATCGATACGTGCATAAATTGGTGGCAGAGTTTTTTGTACCCAAAGATGACAATCCAGATAGAAAGTTTGTTCTCCATCTCGACCACGATAAACTCAATAATTATTGGGAGAATCTAAAATGGGCAACTCGTGACGAAATGACCATTCACAACCGTGAAAATCCCGCTGTGAAAGACCGTGTCATTCCGAAGCGTACCAAAAATTATAAACTAACGGAAAGCAAGGTGATTATGATAAAAAAGATGTTGAAGTCAGACAAAAATCGCCTAAAAATGATAGCCAAGCAGTTCGGCATTACTCATACCCAACTCAATCGGATTCGTTCGGGTGAAAATTGGGGTCACGTGAAGTTAGAAGACTAACAAAAAAGGATTGGCTAAATACCAATCCTTTTTTGTTTTGATAGTTGTACTTTTTTCTACAAATTCCCTTTCCTCATTTCTTTCACGGCATAATCAGCCGCCCGAGCCGTCAGAGCCATGTAGGTGAGTGATGGATTTTGCGTTGAAGTAGAAGTCATAGATGCACCATCAGTTACAAAAACGTTTTTGCATTGATGCAAAGCATTCCATTTATTCAACAACGATGTTTTAGGGTCTTTTCCCATTCTAACGCCGCCCATTTCGTGAATATCTAAACCAGGAGTACGCTTAGAATCATTGGTTCGGATATTCGTAAAACCAGCTTTTGTGTACATTTCGGTTAATTGCTCAAAGAAATCTTTGGTCATTTTCACATCATTATCATCATAATCAACCGAAATTTTTAACTGTGGAACGCCCCAAGGGTCTGTAAGCGTTTTATCCAATGCTACAAAATTACTTTCTTTGGGAATGGTCTCTCCCATCATGTGCGAGCCAACATTCCAAACGTTATTATACTCAGGGTTTAATAAACTACGTTTTAAATCTTCACCCATTTTACTACGGTCATCGTGTTGGTAACGTCCTGCATCAAAGCCCGCAGCGTAACCACGCAAGAAATCCGTTTCTTGTTTAAATACGTTTCGGAATCTTGGAATGTAAGCAGAATTAGGACGACGACCGTCCGTTCTCTTATCCAAAAATCCTTCATATTGAGCGTTAATCGTTGCTCGGTAATTATGAAAAGCTACGTATTTCCCCAGCAATCCGTTATCGTTACCCAAGCCATTCGGAAAACGATTGGAAATAGAGTTTAGTAAAATCAAATTAGAATTCAAGGCGGCGGCATTTACAAAAATAATTCTGGCGTAATATTCCGTCACGGACGGCGAACCGTTTTGCTTAGTATTAGCATCAAT
>JALONS010000153.1 GCA_025454855.1 Arcicella sp. | reverse complement strand
AACGGTAGATTGTACTGATGGAGTTTGTACTGTAAAATAAATTAATCAAATAGACATCATGAAAAAGATTATGTTGATTACGCTCCAAACGGTAGCGTTGGCTACTGCTTTGGTTTCTTGCAAGGATAATTGCACCCAAACGGTGACTTATCGAGGCTCGGAATCGATAAAAATTACCCTCAATGAATTACGCACTGGTGTAAAAACGTTGCCAGCCCAAGATTTAGAAAATCCAGGTAAAATCTACGTAAAAGGTAACTATTTATTTATCAATGACATAAAAAAGGGAATTCACGTCATTGACAATACAAATCCTGCCGCTCCCAGAGCCGTTTCTTTTATTCAGATTTTGGGAAATATTGATATTGCCGTGAAGGATAACCTACTTTACGCCGATAGTTACACAGATTTAGTAACCCTTGATATTACGAACCCCAATGCTGTAAAAGAAGTGTCTCGTACTAATGAAGTGTTCACGAGTGGTCAAGTAGATGGTATTTGGTGGAATTATAATGTGAATGACCAAACCATTTACGATGCTCGGTATAAAATGTACACCGTTACGCAGGAAGTTGCCTGTGAACCCCAAAACCCTGTTTATTACGGTGGTATTGCTTTCGACCAGTCTTTTATTTCAAGTGGTTTTAAGGTTGGTTCAACAACCTCTACTGGTGGTACCAATAGCGGTACGGGGGTAGGTGGTTCTACGGCTCGTTTTACCATTGTTGATGACCGTCTGTATGCCGTTACGCAAAACGAAATGAAACTATTTGACATCAAAAATGCGGCTTCCCCGAAAGCAGACGGCTCTTTGAGTTTAGGATTTGGTATCGAAACTATCTTTCCGTACAAAAATAAATTATTCATAGGTACTACCACGGGCGTTCAAATTTGGGATAATGCTAATCCGAAAAGACCTACTTATCTTTCTCGCCTCGACCACGCCCGTGCCTGCGACCCCGTGGTGGTAGAAAATGACATTGCCTATGTTACGTTGCGTTCGGTAGATAATTTTACTCGTTGCGGAGCTGCCATCGCTAATCAGTTGGATGTTATTGATGTATCAAATCCATCCGCTCCTGTTTTGAAAAAAACGTACCCAATGGAAAGTCCACACGGTTTGGGCATTGATAATAAAAAACTTTTCATCTGCGAAGGTAAAAGTGGCTTGAAATATTTGGATGCCACTAATATCATGGACATCAAGCAAATACAACATTTCAAGGATATGAATGCCTATGATGTTATTCCGCTCAGTAATACGCTGATGCTCATTGGTAAGGATGGCTTGTATCAGTATGATTATTCAAATGCTAATGCCTTGAAATTGTTGAGTAAAATCTCTGTGAAAGCAGCTAAATAAATGATATTCCGCAATATTAGAACTGACAACGTCAAAAATATAAAAATGAAAAAGATAATCATTTTGTTACTTGTGTGTATGCACGCTTACGCACAAGAAGTAAAAAAGCAAAGCTCATTCAAGAGTTTTGTCAAGAAAAACTATGTCAATTTCACTGAATTTGGTGGCTTATTTGGTAAATCGTACCAAATAACTCCAAATGGTTCTTTTCCAACGTATAGCTATACCGTGAAAGCCACGACTAATTTCACTGTACAAACCTTCAACGGTGTGAAAGTGTATAAAAATTTAGCAGTTGGGGCAACGGTGGGCTTAGACTGGTTTAGTAATTATCAGCTCATTCCTGTTTCATTAGGTGTTCGTAATACCTTCGGTAATCCACAAACCAAAAAGGTAAAGTTCTTCACAGGTATTGATGCAGGTTATGGTTTTATGTGGCTCAATGACACCATTGAGAATCAAACCGTCAAGGGCGGCTTAGCACTTAGTCCGATGATTGGACTGGTAATTCCTACGGGCAATAATACAGGTTTTACCATTAGTATGGGTTACAAAGGAAATGTGTTCAGTTCTCGAAGCGAATCAGGAACGGAAGAATACCCGTACATCGTCGATAATCAATACAGTTTAAATAGAATGGCAATACGTTTAGGGGTTAATTTTTAGTTATATTTGAAGGGTAAACCGTGAGTCATTCCAAAGCGATACTAAACTAATTTAGGTTTGCAAAAGGGAAGTGAAATAAATGGCTGATTATTAAATACTTAATGGTTCGCTTTTTCGCAAATCGCTTTTCGCTTGGTCTAAATCTTTCCCAAACCTTTCAAATACATGAGTTTCCGTTGTCTTTTTTTTCTGTTTGTTTATGTTTCTACGATTGTTTTTTCTTGTAAATCCCAACAGGTAACGTACCCAAAAGAACCTGTAAGGGGTGTCTGGCTCACCAACGTGGATAGCGATGTTTTATACACCCCCGAAGGTATCAAAGAGGCGGTGAAATTGTGTAAAGAAAGTGGTATTAACCATATTTTTGTGGTTACTTGGAACAAGGGAAAAACGCTGTATCCGAGCAAAATCATGCAGGAAAATTTCCAGATTCCGATTGAAGAAAAATTAAACGGTAGAGACCCTCTCCGTGAGCTATTAAATGCCGCTCATGCCCAAAATATCAAAGTTTACGCATGGTTTGAGTTTGGTTTTTCCGCTGAAAATAACGGTTTCGGGAAGCACATTTTAGAAGCTAAACCGCATTGGGCTGCATTGGGAAACGATGGTAAAGTAGTTGTAAAGAATGGTTTTAAATGGATGAACGCATTGGACATAGAAGTACAAGATTTTATGCTTTCGTTATTGAAGGAAGTCATTATTCAATATCCCGATTTAGACGGTATTCAAGGGGATGACCGCCTACCTGCCCTGCCTTCTGAATGTGGTTATAATGAAAATGTGATAAAAATGTATCAGTCAGAGAAAGGACAAAATCCACCCCATGATACTAAAAATGAAGATTGGGTCAATTGGCGAGCCGAGCGTTTAAATCAATTTCAAAAAAGATTATACACTGAATTGAAAAAACTTCGTCCTGCGATTCAGATTTCTATGTCGCCCAGTATTTTCCCGTGGAGTAAAGAACAGTATTTGCAAGACTGGGTAACGTGGGTACGTGAGGGTTGGGTAGATATGGTTTGTCCGCAGGTATATCGTTATGACTTCACGAAATATCAAAAAGAAATTCAGCTATTGGTCAATGAACAGATTCCCGCTGATAAGAGACCTATTTTAGTACCGGGTGTATTACTAAAAGTAGGCAAATACACCCCTACTGAGACTTTTTTGGAACAAATGATTGAAGAAAACCGAAAGCAAAATATTCAGGGGGAAGTATTCTTTTTTTATGAAGGGCTAAAACTACACCCTGATTTTTTCAGTAAAAAATATAAGAACTATTAGGGGCTTAGGGTAGCCTGTGAAGACACAGGCAACCGCAAAAGGGTCGTCTGTGAAGACACAGACAACGGCAAAAGAATTTTTACATCGTTAATTGTTCAATTCTATGCTTCAAGCCCTTCAAAATTCTGTAAATATCCAAAATTTCTTCATCATCCGCTTTGTAGGATTTACTGATGCAATATTCATTCCCTTCCATCACCATAAAGTGCCAAAATTTTCCTACAATGTATGAGCCAAAAACAATTTGATTAGAATTGTTAAGATGTTGAGCCGCAAGCATCGCAATCAACGCTTGGGCTTGGGGATTACCGTCTGGGTCGGTTTGGCGTTTGTATTCGTTTAAGCAGAATAGTGGTTTTCGAGGGTTCCTAAAACCAGTGGCTATCATGCCGTCCACTCTTCCATACAGTTCATATTCACCAATCGTTGCAGTTAATTCTCTTTCTAAAAAGTATGAAAACTTTTCATTATCTATCTCGGTAAATACAATAAGCGGACTGATAAACTTATTCTCCAATTCTACTTCATTCCAATCATCTCCACCCAGTAATAAGGTTTTTTGTAATTGAAATAAATATTTTTTTTCATAGTCAGAACATTCATACTCATGAGCCATCCAATCGCTAAGTGATTGATTTTTAAATACTTGCCTTGTGCCAAAAGCGTCATCAATTTTATCGAAAGTCCATTCTTTAAAATTACTTTTTATCATGACTATTATCATTTTTATTTGTACAAAGATAACAAAAAATCCTGCCATTGCTGTATCAACTAATGATGGCATAACTCAAAATCATATCATCAATACTTTCTAATTATAACAAAAAAGGGATTAGGCTTTCTCAACCTAATCCCTAATTCACTTAACCTCTAACGCCTAATCGGTTACGCACCCCGCCTACTTCGGGTCAAGTCCTTTTTCAATTCTGAACAAACAATCTTGTAAATGATATTTGCTCATTTTATCTAAGGTAGGCTGTACTAATGCACTTTTAATCTCGTCCTTCAAGGTTAGTAAATGTCCCCGAGTTACTGAAATAATATCTGTTTTGCGTGGGTCAACGGCGGCTGGAATTACCGTTCCTCTAAAACTGAATCCAGAAGAAGGCAATACATTATTGCTTGGATTTAGAGTTGCTACCATTTTCTCTACAAAAATCTTTTGTAAATTTCTTCTCGAAGCATCAATCGTTCTACGTGAACGTAATTCAGACCAAATAGAAGAGCGAACATCCGTAAACATTTCATCTAAACCATACGATGACGGATATTTAGCACTTGTTTCGATAATTCTTTGTAAACGGTCGGTGGTGAGTAAACTGTTCAAAGTAGCTTCTTGGATACGGCTAATAGCGTCAATGCCTTGGTCTGGGCGAGTTTTAGACATAATTTTTTCATCTAATAACCACGTAGGCGTTTCAAAAACCTGACGACTCAACCACGAAACGGCATCTTTTTGGATATTTCTTGGAGTAGGTTCATAAACTACGCCTGCTTCATCCATCATTTTTGGGGTTTCATATACACCGCCCACATTTTTAGTAACATGACCAATATAACGACGATACTGCGTTACAACTTCTCCGTAAGCCTCCGTTAACATATCATAATCCTGAGCTTCTTCTTTCGTCCAATCAATCAAATTCGGCAAAATTCTCTTGAGATTTTTGATACCATAATCACTCGCCAACATATTGTTATCTCCTAAACATTCTGACTGTGTACGTGGGTCATAAGGGTTGGTTTCCGTTCCGAACCAAATTCTTGGATTCTTGGCATACTCCGTCATGAATTGTTTATTGAGCGTCTTTTGGTCGTCGTCGGGAGTTGCTCCATCCAAGGTTTGATACGCCCATTTAATCGCCCAAATGTCATATTCTCCGATACGTGGATATAAATCTTTCACGCCATCTTCGGGTTGAGCTACGTAGTTAAAACGAGCATAATCCATGATTGAAGGGGTATGTCCGTGTTCAGCAATCCATTTAGGGTTTCTTAAATTTTCAACAGGAACGGTATGGCTTGAACCAAAATTATGACGTAAACCAATGGTATGACCCACTTCGTGCGATGATACAAAACGAATTAAATCGCCCATCAATTCATCGTCAAACTTATTTTTTCTGGCTCTTGGGTCCACCGCTGCGGCTTGAGTCATGTACCATTTTTTCAAGAGTTTCATTACGTTGTGATACCAACCGATGTGGCTTTCCAGAATCTCGCCTGTGCGTGGGTCATGTACGTTAGGGCCATAAGCATTTTCAATATCCGAAGCAAAATAACGGATGGCAGAATAACGAGCGTCTTCTAAACTGATGGTTGTGTCATTATCGGCCAAAATCTCACCTCTGATGGCATTTTTCCAACCTGCCGCTTCAAAGGCTTTTTGCCAATCGTCCACACCCATTTTCAAGTATTTACGCCATTTAGCTGGGGTAGCAGGGTCAATATAATAAACGATTGGTTTTTGGGGTTCAATCAATTCACCTCTTTTTTGCTTAGCTGCATCTTCCGCATTTTTAGGCTCTAAACGCCAACGAACGGCAAAAGTACGGTCTTCGGTGCGTTGTGAATTTTCATCATAAACGGTATAACCATTCGCAAAATAACCAATGCGTGGGTCGAAATACCGTTGCTTCATTTTTTCCTTCGGCAATAAAATCATCGAAGTATTAATTTCTAAAGTAACCGCACCTGCTGCGGCAATAGCTGGAATATTTACCGACGGGAACGGACTCGGTGGTGTTGGTCCAAACGTAGGCGTTGGTGGTGTACCATTAAATGTTTTTACCGTTCTGATTTCCGTATTGATTGGAAAAGTTTTGATACTCTGAATGTAAGAGCGGTCAGCAGCGATAGACGTGATTTTGTAAAGTGTCTTCGTAAAAGATGGTAATGAAACCATCTGGTTATCACCTTTGAAGAAATCGGTTACTTCAATAACGGTACTTCCTTGTTTGGTTACGGAATCCTTTTTGTAGGCTTTTACGTCAAATGCCTGAGCGATTGGCTGAACGTTTGAGTTCTTCACGGCTTTGTACATCGGAGCGGTAGAATCTGGCGAAACATTGATGTACTGGATAGCTCGCATAAATACTTTATTTTCAGGACCTTTCTCGAAGTTGATTACCTGACGGTTTAACTGTTCACCTCCGTAAGCTCCTGGGATAGTAGCCGTTTTTGAATAACGAGTCACGGTCATAATCTCACGCCCCAACAAAGTATCGGCAATCTCAAAATAGTATTTATCTTCAATTTTATGAACTGTAAAAAGCCCTTTGGTAGTCTTGGCTTTGTCAGTAATAACCTCTTTATAAGGTTTAGGTCCTGCTTTGGGTGGTTCGGCGGGTTTTGCTTGAGGAGCAGCCGCTGGGGGAGTGTTTTTGGCATCTCCTTTTTTATCTTGGGCTTGTGCCATCGTGGTTAGGCAAATGGCAGCCGCCAAACATAATGTTTTTTGGAAGATTTTTAGCATGATGAATGGTTTTATTAATATTTCTTAAAATAACGAAAATAAGGAAGAATGGTTTTATTTAAAAACGTTCTGTGATGAACGGGTATAAAAGAGCGACTAAATAGGTATAGAATCACGATGAGTTTCAGAAATGTGTTACTCATAAACCCCGAGAACTAAACCCGAACAAAAAACCAAACCTCAAAATGGGGTTTGGTTTTATTTTGCCGATTTACGCAACCTATTAGTTATCAATAACGTATAGACTACAAAATCATATTATTGGACTCTTAAAAATACTAAAAAAATGAAAAACTCCAACCTTATTCAACTACTCGCTGTCTTATTTTTCCTAAATTTCCTAACTACCGCTTGTAAAACGGAAGAACAGCTTCCCAGTGTGGATGTTACCATCAAAGACTCTTCGTTGGGTAAAATTCTCACGGACGGTTACGGAAAAACACTCTATTTCTTTACAAAAGACGTTGCTGGAACTTCCAATTGTTCTGGTGGATGTTTAGATGCTTGGCCCATTTTCTCAGTACAGAACCTACGTGTTGATGCAAGTTTAACGACCACTGATTTTTCAACCATAACTCGTGCAGACGGAAAGAAACAGGTAACTTACAAGGGCTGGCCTTTGTATTATTTTGCATCTGATGCTACGGCGGGTGATGTAAAAGGAGAAAATGTGAATAATGTTTGGGTTGTTGCCAAAACATCGTACGCTATTATGCTGGCAAATACCCAATTAATTGGAAACGACGGAAAGTTATATGATAGCAATTATAAAGAAGGAACGGCTGATACCCAATATTTAGTGGATGACATGGGCAGAACTTTGTACGGTTTTATCAATGACAAAAAGAATAAAAACAACTATACAAGGGCGGACTTTAGTAATGATGCCACATGGCCCATTTTCACCGCTGATTTAAAGGATATTCCTTCTACTTTGGATAAAACCTTGTTCGGAACGATTGATGTTTTTGGGAAAAAACAATTAACCTATCGTGGCTGGCCTCTGTATTATTTTGGTCTTGATAATAAAGTACGAGGAGCAACTAAAGGAGTGAGCGTTCCACGCCCTGGGGTTTGGCCCATTCTCCAAAAAACTATGACTAATGCACCAGAATAGCATTATCTTTTAAAGTAGTAACTCTCAAAAGTGGCGGACTCATCGGTTCGCCACTTTTTTTATGTAAATTGCAAATCAAACTAATAAAATACCACATGAGAAATTTACGCTTCTTCACAGGCTACTTTTTTATCTTTTTATTATCTTTTTGGTTACCCTTGTCGGTCTCTTCACAGACTATCCAAGCTCCAACCTCTCCCAACGACCTCTTCCCTAATGCCAATTTACGTTGGGTTGATTCGGTTTTTAATACGTTATCAATCGACCAAAAAATTGGTCAATTGATGATGCCTCGGGGAAATTATAGCTACGACTATGATACCGCTCGGCTACACAAAATCGTGCGTGACTACCACGTGGGAGGTTTGGTACTTTTCAGAAATCGTCCGACGGCACAGGCTTTGTTGGTCAATCGTTTACAAGCCATGAGTAAAGTACCCATGATGATTGGAATGGACTTGGAATGGGGCATGGAAATGCGTTTGGACAGTACCGTTCGTTTTCCGTATCAGATGACTTTGGGAGCCATGCAAGGCAACGAAAACTTGATTGAGGAAATGGGTTTGCAATTGGCTCAACAATGTAAACGCATGGGCGTTCATATCAATTACGCTCCTGTGGTGGATGTCAATAATAACCCCAATAATCCTGTCATTAACTTTCGTTCTTTTGGAGAAAATCGTGAGAAAGTAACTACCAAAGCCCTTGCGTATATGCGTGGTTTACAAAAAGGCGGCATTATTACTTCGGCAAAACACTTTCCTGGACACGGTGATACGGGCGTGGATTCGCATACCGATTTACCTGTGATTGGGCATACCCGTAACCGCTTGGATTCACTTGAATTATTCCCATATCGTGAATTAATCAAGAATGGGTTACAAGGTGTAATGGTCGCTCATTTAAGTATTCCGTCTTTGGATACTACTAAAAACTTGGCTTCCACTTTATCCCAAAAAATCGTTACGAACCTATTGCGTAAAGATTTAGATTTCAAAGGATTAGTTTTTACCGATGCGATGGATATGCAAGGAGCGGTGAAGTTTTTTCCAGAAGGAACGGCAAATGTGAAAGCAATCTTAGCAGGAAATGATGTCTTAGAAACTTTCGTGGACGTTCCTGCGGCATTCAATGCTATCAAAAAAGCGTTGGAAAAAGGAGAAATTTCTCAGGCGGACATTGATTTAAGAGTAAGAAGAATCTTAACAGCAAAGGCTTGGGCGGGTTTAGATAAATACAAACCAATTGAATTAAAAAACTTGATTGAAGATTTGAATCCGAAAAAATCAGAAGCCCTCAATCGTCAATTTGCGGAGGAAACCATTACGCTTTTGAAAAATTCGGATAATATTCTTCCGCTTCAGAATTTAGATACTTTACGCATTGCGTCTTTAAATATTGGTAATCCAAGTTTTGGTTCAAAATCGCCGACTGATTTCCAAAAAATGCTTTCTAATTACACTGACGTTACGCATTTTAATTTAGACGAAAATTCGGATGAAGCTGCCATTCAAAAAGTACGTGAATCTTTGAAAAGTTATAATTTAGTGTTGATGGCGGTAAACGGACAATCAGTTCGTCCTGCCAAAAATTACAGTATCAATCCTAAAATTCAGACTTTGGTTGCGGAGTTTGCTAATTCACCCAAAACAGTCGTTTCTTTATTCTCAAATGCTTATACTTTGGGAAAATTTGATAATTTAGATAAAGCCAAAGCCTTAACCATTACCTATCAAGAAAGTCCCCAAATGCACGAAGCCGTAGCTACTGCCGAGTTGATTTTTGGAGCAATTGGAGCGAAAGGGAAATTACCCGTTTCGGTAAATATGACTTTTAGATACAACGATGGAATTACTACCCAACCGTTACAACGACTCCAATATGCTCTTGCCGAAAATGTTGGAATTGACAGTAGTTTTTGTGGCTAAGAATGGCAAGGTAATTCTGCACAAAGCCTACGGAAAACAAACCTACGAAGGTACACAAAAAGTACAATTGACGGATTTATATGATTTGGCTTCGGTCACAAAAATTAGTACCTCAGTATTATCCATGATGAAGATGCAAGATGAAGGTAAATTCAACTTAAACAATACCCTTGGAGACATGGTGCCTTCGTGGCAAAAAAGTAACAAATCAAGTTTGATTTATAGAGATATTTTTACACACCAATCACGCCTAAAAGCATGGATTCCGTTTTGGATGGATTGTATTGATTCTACTAAAATGGTATTGGCAAGTAAGATTTATAAAGAAAAGTATTCTGAGAAATATACCATTACGTTTTGGGATAAATTGTTCAGAAAGAAAAAGGCTTTGCAAAGAATGTGTCAGGCAATTCAGACGGATAAAAACCTTTGGAAAGACTGTGTAAATCTAACCAAAGACCCAACAATTTGGAAACCCAATACCTTTGCGTACAAGCAAACAAGCGACTTTTCAGTACAAGTGGCGGATAATTTATGGTTACACAAAGATTATCACAAAACGCTTTACAAAGCCATTGAAGATTCGCCCTTGCGTGAGAAAAAAGAATACGTTTATTCAGATTTGTCGTATTATCTCTATCCACAAATTATTCCACGTCTTACAGGAAAAGATTTCCAGACTTATTTGAAAGATACTTTTTATAAGCCTTTGGGGGCAACTACACTGACGTATAACGCCCGAGATTTTTATCCATTATCCCGCATTGTGCCAACCGAATACGATTCGCTTTATCGTAAAAACCTGATTCACGGACGAGTACATGACGAAGGTGCGTCTATGTTGGGCGGAATTTCTGGACACGCAGGACTTTTCGGAACGGCTCAGGATTTAGGAAAGTTGATGCAAATGTATTTGCAAAAAGGATTCTACGGAGGGAAGCAATTTATTAACGAAAAAACGATGAACGAGTGGACAAGCTACCCATTCCCGACGGAAGTAAATAGCCGCCGAGGCGTAGGTTTTGATAAACCCGACCGCAAACGGGCGGGTATCAGTGCCGCCCCAAGTGCCAGTGCCAGCAGTTTTGGGCATTCGGGTTTTACGGGTACATACACGTGGGTGGACCCTGAGCATCAATTGGTTTACGTGTTCTTAGCCAATCGAGTTTATCCAACCCGCAACAACTCAAAACTATCCGACTTGAACGTGAGAACGAATATCAACGAAGTGATTTATCAGGCGATAAAGAAAGGTAAGTAGGACAGATTTCCAATCTGTAAACATCGTTTAGTTAAGTCTATTAACTTCCCGAAAGTAAAAACAACTTTCAGGAAGTTAATCCACAAAATCTAAAGTTTAAATGCGTATTTTACGGAAGCCTTCGCTTTGAGCGAAGGCTTCCGTTTGAAATCAGTATAATCACAAAAAACGCTCATCATTTTTGAAAGCCAACTGCCGATAACCTTATTCCACTTCTATCACCACTCCCGCCGTTTTGGGGTGAGCTACGCAGGTAAGAATATAACCTTGTTGAATTTCTTTATCGGTCAAACCATCTTCTTCGTCCATGTGAACTTTACCCGATACGCACTTACCCATACAAGCGGTACACATTCCCGCCTGACACGAGTACGGCAAATCAATGTCTTCACGAAGAGCGGCTTCTAAGATAGTTTCGTGAGGTTTTACAAGTACCTGATAATCAGTGCCTTCATATTGAATCGTTACAGTTTGTTCTTTGATAGAATCATCCCCGTCCTCTTCTTCAACTTGTAAAATACCACTACCAAAATGCTCTTGGTGGATGTTATCGGTAGGTACGTTAAAAAGTTTTAGTGATTTCTCAACCTCTTCCATCATACCTTCGGGTCCACACAAATAATATTCGGCTTTGGCAATATCAATGGCAAAATCTTGTTTCAGGAATGTTACCGCCGAAGCCTGATTGATGCGGGTTTTGTAGCCCGTCCACGTATAAGAAGGTTGGCTCAATACGTGTAGCACTCTCAAACGCCCTTCGTATTTTTGCTCTAATTCGTCCAACTGTTTTTTGAAAATGATACTATTCTCATCCCGTGAACCATACACTAAATACACTTTGGTATTTTGTTCAACGGGCAGAACCGACTTCAAAATCGACATCAAAGGCGTAATGCCCGAACCACCCCCAAACATCACAACGGTTCGCTCTTTGGTGGGGTTAGGTTCAATCACAAAATTCCCCATCGGTTCCATCATTTCAATGGCATCGCCCACCTTCACGTGGTCACATAGGTAATTGGAAACCAGTCCGTTAGGTACTCTTTTTACGGTTACGGCAATAGACGCATCTTTATTCGGCGACGACGACATAGAATAACTACGACGTACTTTTTGCCCATTAATAACGGGTATCAAGGTAAGAAACTGACCCGCTTTGTAAGATACAGCGGCATGAATAGGATGCCAAAAAGTAAAGGTTTTGGTGTCGGGGGTTTCTTCAATAATTTCTTTTACTGTAAGATGAAAATATTTTACGGACATTATCGTTCGGAATTTGTAATGAAAAATGCGTTTGGGAGATAACTTTTTGATAAGTCATCAGGTTTAAATAAACCTTAAAAAAGGACTGCAAAGTTAATCAAGATTTTTTGTTGTTGGGGACAAATCGCATCGGGCTTGTACCACAAAATAAAATTATGCCTCACTAATAGCATTTTTCAGGGGAAATTTATAACTTCAATCAAAATCATTTTGCCATTGTGTATCGCTATTTTTTAAAAGAATCTGCATTGAATATTCTCTCTAAATCCATAATTGTCTCTTTCATGATGCTTTTGTTGGCTTGTGATGCCACCAAAATTAGCATGAAATCGGTATCTCGAAAGTTGAAAGAATCCCCAACTTTTGCTCAAAACCACACGGGTTTTGCTCTTTACGATATTTCCACAAAAAAAATGTTAGTGGAACATAACGCCAACCGTTATTTTACGCCCGCTTCCAACACCAAATTGTTTACCTATTTTGCCAGCCTCAAAACTCTCAAAGACTCTATTCCCGCATTGCATTATCAAATTTCGGGAGATTCTCTTATCGTATGGGGAACGGGCGACCCGTCCTTCGTTCATCCAGATTTACCACCGAGCAACGTGGTGCGTTTTCTGAAAAATCGCCCTGAAAAAATCTATTTCTCCAACGATAATTTTATGGGTTCTTTTTACGGAATGGGCTGGTCTTGGGACGATTACAACGATTATTACGCTGCTGAAATTTCGGGATTTCCCATTCACGGAAACATCGTCAGATTTACAGGAAACAAAGAAAACACCTTAAACATTCAACCCCGTTTCTTCGCTGAGAAAACGTATAATTGGGCAAAATCCAATGATTTTTATATTCAGCGAGACCTCAGTACCAACCTCTTTAGTTATCCCGCTGGCAAAGAAATTAAAGCTAACTACGAGCAAGATATTCCTTTCAAAACGGGCGTAGAAACCATCGTGGCTTTATTGAGTGATACCCTGAAAAAAGAAGTTACACTCGTTAATAAAACGTTAGATAAAAACGCTAAAACCCTGTACAGTTTACCCGCCGACACCCTGTACAAGCGTATGCTCCACGTAAGCGACAACATGATTGCCGAACAACTCATGGTGCTGAATGCCAATGTTTTAGCCCAAGAATTGAGTGTTGCAACGGGCATTGAAAAAGCAAAAGCGTTGTACTTAGCTGATTTGCCCGATGCTCCGCAATGGGTGGATGGTTCGGGGCTTTCAAGGCATAATCTTTTTACGCCACGAAGTATTGTTTCGCTCCTCGAAAAAATTTACGAAATCGTACCCCAAGAAAAACTATTTAAGATACTTCCCGCAGCGGGACAATCGGGTACGATAAAAAGTTTGGTAAAAACCGATGTTCCTTACATTTTCGCCAAGTCGGGTTCACTGAGTAATAATTATTGTTTGAGTGGTTATTTAGTAACGAAAAAAGGTAAAGTTTTGATTTTCAGCATCATGAATAACAATTTCACTAAAAAAACGGCTGAAATCAGAAAAGATGTTGGCAATGTTCTGGCTGAAATTCACGAAGCAAATTAAAGGCTTAAAAATCAGCAATTTAGCGTAGTTTTCAGTATTATTTGGCATAAAATTTGAGTAGTTTACACGAAATATCAACCCATTAATTTTAAAAATTTATGAAGTCTTTCATTCTTACTATCGGAATCTTTTTGGCTTCTTTCTCGCTCTTTGCCCAAGAGCAACTGTACTTCAATCCGCTATATGTACCGCATACTGACACCACTTTAGTATTTACACCCAAAGACTATACGATGGCATCGGGCAGAAAATACCCCGTGATGTTTCTACTGCACGGCTGCGGAGCCACTTATCGGCAGTGGAGTACTATCATCAATGTACAGAAGTACGCTGACGCTTACGGTTTTATCATTGTATGTCCCGACGGCCTGAAGGATTCGTGGTACATCAACAGTCCCAGAAAACAAATGAGTAAATACGAAGATTTTTTCTTCAAAGATTTATACCCTGCCATCAAACAAAAATACCGAGTGGAAGAAGACCAAGTTTTCATTACGGGCATTTGTTCGGGCGGACATGGGGCATTGAGTTTATTCTCGAAAAGACCCGAACTTTTTAGAGCCGCTGGTAGTTCGGGCGGCGTACTGGATTTGAGCGTTGAGGCATCAAATGCAAGTTTACAAAATATTTTGGGTTCGGGCGAATCGGATGTTCTCAGGAAATTCTCAGTGATTCATAACGTGGGGAAATTGGCGGCTTCGCAGAAGGAAATAATTTTTGACTGTGGCACGGAAGATGTGAATTACGAAGCCAATAACGATTTCAGAAGACGCTGTGACGAACTAAAAGTGAAAGCAACGTATATTTCACAACCCGGTAAACACGACAAAGCCTATTGGCAAAAAGCCATCAAAGTACAGTTTGATTTCTTCAAAAGAATCGTGCGGGATTTGTGAGAAATGGTTTTTGTCTTTTACCCAAAAGCATTTTAATGGATTAAAGCATATTTAAATTTCGCAAAAAATTGATTATTAAGCATTAAAAAATATGCGTAAGCCATTTTTGAAATTCCGCTGTTTGAGCCGTAGGCGAGTTTCGGAATTTCTTGATTTTCTTTTGTTACTTTTCTTGTATCAAGACAAGAA
>JALONS010000152.1 GCA_025454855.1 Arcicella sp. | reverse complement strand
CGAGAATTTGCAAGCAAAAAATCGACAATTTTTATCGTTTTTTAGTGAAAAATGATGAAATAAAGTTTCAAAAACTGACAATAAACTCATGCAAACTGACCGAATTTTAGCGACAATTTTTATCGTTTTCACAGCAAAAATAGGGGAGAAAAAGTTTCAAAAACTGACATAAAACTCATGCAAACTGACCGATTTTTAACGACAAATCTGGACGTTTTCACCGTTTTTCAGTCAGAACAAAATTAGAAAGAACTGACTTTTAGCGGCTCGAAAAATCGAGAAATTTCACCGCAAAACCCATTCCAACCCAAAGAAAGACGATGGATTGGGTTTAAAGTTAGATTTAATGGAATAAAGATACAAACCTTTACGCTCTTTCGGAAGTTGGACAAGGATTTTTTTCAAACTTCGCTAATATCCCGTCCGAGAAATCGGACGCATTCCAAGTAAGAAGACTCCAAAAGCTGACTGGTGAAAAGAAGTTTGCAAGCGACTGCTCTGATTTCTTGTTGACCGAGAGTTTGAATTTTGGAGCAAAACCGTTGATTTATCTTGTCGGACGAGAGTTTAAAGTTCTTTGGATTAGTCTAAAAGAGTTCGGTGTCTGCCGATAAAGTGATAAGTTTGAACTAAAATCGCCAAACTCATTCTTATCGAAAGTTGATAAACTGCCAAGCAATTTCATAAATATTGACTTAATTAGATTCGTTAACAGGTTCATCTAAAAACTGAATAATAAATCCACTTCCAGGCGAGTACCAATTTGAATCATTAGCTACAAATCCATCGTGGTTTTTGAAAGCAGGCTGTATTTCATGAGCCGTAGCGAATCGATTTTCGGAAAACACACTTAAATTGTAATTATATTTATTAGAGTAACTAAATCCAATATTAAACCCTTTAATTGGCCATCTAAATCTAAATTCTAAAACCTTGTCTTGTGCAGAAAATTGGGTATTTTTAAGAGTTAATGATACATCAACTCTATCTTTTTCTAATTGAATAATTTTATTGATATCTAATGACTTACTTGGGGTTGGTGGAGGTTGACAGATATCTGATAATTTATAAAACTTATTATCAATTCTTAGTTCAAATGTATTATCATCAAAATTTAACTCCTCTTCATTAGATAATTGTATCTGAAAGGGAAAGTTTTTCGACTTTGAATTATTAGAAACAATAATATAAGAGCAAATAACAGTTGAAATAAGATAATTAGGATTTGAAGGGTTTTCTCTAATTGTTATATTGTATGTACAATTTTCAAGATGATATTTTGCTAAGTTTGTCTCAATATTACCTACATATACCTCTAATAAATCTTTATTAATATTAAAATTCGAGTCACCAAGTTTTGCTGAAAAAACATGAAATAGCAAATCATTTAATGAATCATTTGATAAGGTTTTGATATAATTTTTATCTAACAATATTTTTTTATATGACTCGTAAAAAAAGTCGAGAATATCACTCATGGAAAAAAAAATTATTGCGATAGCAGCAGTGATAAATGTTCCGCCTAATGATGAAAAAACATAATCAAAAAGATTACTCAGTTGGGATTTGGATGTTTTTACTTCATAAGAAATGTAAAAACATATAATACCAAGAATAAATAAAGAGAAAATATAAAAAGCTGATTTCTTGCTTTTTAACCAAATTAATATTGTAGATAGCCCCTGATTCATATTTTTTTCTGTTCCAACACTCCGAAAGGAGATGGTGGGGATTTATGTTAAAATTTACTCAAATATAAAAAACCTTTTCTTCTTTCGTCGAGTTGGACGCCAAAAAAATTTGAGTACTACGCTAATACTGCGTTGCCCGATGAAGTTGAAAAGGAGTGAAGAAAAAACACAAAAGTTTTATATTTGTATTAATGCTTGCACTCCTTTATTTCGCTGGGGTCTTGTCGCCAATGAGTTTCTAACTTATGGATTTTCATTATAAGTTATTGTCGGAGGTTAGACTTTATACTTTTGATAAATTTTTAAAAAGCAGTTATAAAAATATGATAAATTATACATAAAATACCTAAAGCAATAAAAACGCCAGAAGTGTAATACCAACATTTTTTATAATGAAGTGCATCTCTTTGAAATTTTTCAATATCATCAGGGCTATCTAACCATACAACTTTTCTGTCAAATGGCATAAGTCCTATAAATGCTGAAATTAAACTCAAGAAAAATATAAAAACCACAAGAAATTTTAATTTTGGATTATTATCAAAAAGTTTATCAAAAACCACACTTACACCAAGTAGGGTAATACAAATTGAAATTTGTTGTTTTAATAGTTCGTTTGCTAAATTGAACTGATTTTTTAGTAGCTCAAGACCCCAATTCAAATAAAATTTATCTTTTTCATTTGGTTCTCTACTTTCAAGTAAGGGTATATCATCAATTTCAATTTCTGATAATTCTTGATTTTTGTCCATATATCTAACTTGTTTTAACAATATTTTCCGCTTTACAATGGGAACAAGTATGTTTAAATTCTTTAGCGTTATTAGGTATTCTAAAACCACTTGAGAATAGATTTGAATTCGATAAAAGCACGTTTATTCCCATTTCGTTAGCCATTACCCCACTGCCACCCATTCCACCTAATCCCATCTTGATAATATTTTCAATGTCAATTATATTTTCTTTGCCACAAGCATGGCATATATACTTTTTTTTCATTAAATTTGTTTGTTATGTTTTTTTTTCAAAAAATACTTTGATATTGCCTACTGGCTGCAAACTTTGTAGGCAATATTTACATTAAATATAGTATATTTAATCAATAATTTTGTCTAATTCTAAAATTTCTATTTTTTCAATTTCCTCGGGTTCTTTGTATATTATTTCTCCACTAAAATAGAATGATTTATTTTCTAAATAATCTTTAATATCTAATATTTTTTCAATACTTACTTTAGTTATTGGTGTAAATTTTAGCTGATATGCTTGAGTAACGCTTTTGTGAATTTTTGATGCGAAAAATGATTCAACTTCGTTATAAAGTTTTACTTTAAATATTTGATTATCAGTTTTATTGCTATAATTATTTACATTAAAATTTTCCATAATGAAACCAGAATTTAAATGCGACATGCTTGTTTGTCTGAGTGAAATAAAAGACCACTTTAGTACATTTGAGGAATATTTTATTCATATTATTAAAACTGCTATGGCAGAAACTAATAATACTATTGATGAAAATGAGATAAAAGAAATAATTGATAATGGGTTATTTCTCAAATTTGAAACAAAAAACATCCCATTTACTTTTAAATTTATCTAAAGCAACACTTCCAACCAAAAGAAAAAAGATGACTTTGGATTGGTGTTAATTAATTGATAATAAAGTGTTTAGCTTTTGCTTTTTTCGTATGTTGGGACACAAACCAAGTTTGAATACCAACGCATTAACTTTGTCCCCAGCCAAGCCAAAATTGGAGCAAAGCCAATACAAAAATAGTAATCTTTTGGAGAAAAACAAGCAAACCAACAAAAAGACAGTTGCTGTCGCCCGAGAAGATGAAGACCCCTTGAATAATACCCACTAATATCTTGTCGGATTGATATTTGAAGTGCTTTTATTTGCCTGATTTACGTCTATTATCTTCTTTACATAGCATTTGGCAATTTTCCGCACTGGTTTGTCCACCTAAATGCCAAGGCGTTATGTGGTCGGCTTCCATTTCTTCAATTTTATATTCTTCTGTGCAAACTGGGCAAATACCTTTTTGTCTTTCATATGCTTCTCGTTTTTGATTATCAGTAAATGCACGAATATTTAAGAATTTCTCTTTGCGAGTTAAAACGTATTCATAGATTCCCTTTTTATTTGTGACATCTTCATCTTGCATCAGTTTGGTAATTTCATCTTCAAGTTTTTTATGGTCAAATTTATTGTCCTTAAACTCATTGTAAAGAAAACCCCATTGTATGCCTTTCATTTCTTTACGATATTTCGGAAAAACTACTTTTACCCAATTTATGACACCTTGAAAATATAACCATAAAGCATTAGCATTGGGTTCGTTTTGATGTTTTGCCATGTAATGCTCAATCTCATCATTACTTATCCACTTTATTGTTGTTTCTAAATAATCTTGTCTTATTGCAGCTCCATTCATATAGTCGCTACCTAAACCATAAGCAGCACAGCCATTTTTACTAAAATATCTTTTAGCATCTGAAACCCATGAACCTGAATAAACAGCATTTCTCAATTCTTGTTCGGTTAATTTTTCGCCTGCTATATTTATTGTCTTGAACCATTCCAATTTTTCGCTATCTGTTCCACTACACAAATAAACCATTAATTTGTAATTTAAAATCTGTTCTTTTTCGTCTTTTTGTAGATTATGAAAGTATCTATTTTTGTATGCAAAATCCCCTTCTACAAATTGGCTTATTGAAATAGTCCTTTGTTGCCCATCAATTACTTCAAAATTTCCATCTTCACGTACAGCCCAATACATGACATTCAAAGGGAAATCTTTTGTAATTGTATCAATTACTGCCTCACGTTGCTTGTCTTTATAGATAAATTCACGTTGATATGGTGGACGAATATCTAATTTGCCATCATAGCCAATAACTCCATTTTCTTCGTTGTCTTCGTAGCCATTTGTAAGTTCTCTGACAGTAATTTCTTTAAGTTCTATTTTCATTTTTGCACCTTTTTATTTCTGATTAAAATTCTTGTAAAAAGAGCTTTCCCTTTTAGTATTGGTCCAACATATCTTTTATGTTGCTCGTCTAAGTATGTAGGTGTTCCTTTGATAAAGGCATCAGAAACCTCTCTTTTATCATCAAAGATGCCTAATATCTCAAATTGTTCAGGATTGTATTTATCCATAAATGTTATTGGTACGCCCATTTCACCATCATAGTCCATTGGAATATCTTTTGTTTTATCTACATTTATAGCATCATAATTATCATATTTTGGATATTCCTCAGTGTTATATTTTTTATACAGAATTAAGTCCTCATGACGTTTTGAAATGTCAAGGTTTGTAAACCAAGTAACGCCAGAAACTCTTATCATTCCTTCTTTTCGGTCTGATGCGGTTGCATAATCTTCATAATGCTCATTAATGAAATGTCCTGCACCACCCTTAAATCCATATCCTAACCATATTTTATTTTCCAAAAATAACTTAAAAATGAAATTATATTTAATGGCATTTTGATGTCCAATAATTATAAATTTTTTATCGTACTCGACAAGTTGAGCCACATACTCACGGAATAAAGAAAATGGAGGATTTGTAACAACAATGTCTGCCTGCTTCAATAATTCAATACATTCTTTGCTTCTAAAATCACCGTCTCCTTTTAAGTATTTAATATTTATCTCACTTATATCAGGTACATTATTCCCATCTTTATCACCTTCATATTCTAAATAAATGGCTTGTTCGGAATCCTTTTGACTAAACAAATCCATTTGCTGGCTTTTGTAACAAGTAGCCATAAGTTTTTTTAATCCAAATTTCTCAAAGTTGTAAGAGAAAAAGTGAAAAAAATTACTTACTCTTGGGTCATCACAGTTACAATAGACTACTTTATCTTTGAAATGTTTTTTGTAGTATTTTAATTCTCGTTCTATATCAGAAAGTTGAGTGTAAAACTCGTCTTTTTTGTTGCTTTTGGCATCTTGTAGGTTTTTATTTTTTGAATTACTTGCCATTTTGTCGAT
Source organism: Arcicella sp. (assembly GCA_025454855.1). Taxonomy (GTDB): domain Bacteria; phylum Bacteroidota; class Bacteroidia; order Cytophagales; family Spirosomataceae; genus Arcicella. The sequence goes on along the minus strand of JALONS010000152.1, from coordinate 4,498 downwards.
AATAATTTTTGAGTTGGCAAATTACTAAAAATAAAATTATGAAGTCAATATTTTGTAATTTGATGTCGAAATGATGTTTGAAGTATTGAAATGGATTTTATTTGCCCCCCCCCACTTCCAACCAAAAGCATTGAGATGGTTGTATTTTAAAGTTAATTTATTGATTATAAGCATCTTGCCTTTTCTTAATGCGGCTGTTGGGACGCACGAATGATGGCAAGCAACGCATTAACTTAGTCGCCCGAAAAAGTAAAATGCCAACCAAGCCAGTACAAAAATAGTAATGATTTGGAGAAATGCAAGCAAGTCTTGAAAAAAGGTGGTGGTTGTCGACCGAGAAGTTGAAGACCCTATGATAAACCATAAATAGGTAGCCGTCCGCCAAGAAATTTGCAAGCTAAAAATTTAAAAACCATTCAAATTTTTTGTCGTTTGATTATGTTAGCCTAACTTTACTTTAATGAAGCAGCAATACTATAAATATCTGAGAGACGAAGAATGTCTATGGTTCGAGTTTGAGAGTGTAAGTAAGCAAAAAACTGTGAGGAAAGTTGTGATTTATACACCCTTTCAAGACAATCCAGATATTTTTAATTTAGCACTTGCTGATGCTTTTCCAGATGGTTCTTTTAGTGACAAATCTGTTACAAATAATGAAGACATGGAAAAAGTGATGGCTACGGTAATCAGAACGTTACTTCGATTTTTTGAAAAGCATCCATCGAAAATGGTGTATGTAGAAGGCAGTACGATTGAAAGAACTCGACTTTACCGAATAATTATTTCAAGAGAATTGTCAGAAATAGAAAAAATATTTACAATTTATGGACTTTTAGAGTCTGATACAGAAGTTTTTAGAAAGAACCAAAATTATAATGCTTTTGTTATTACATTGAAAAATAAAGAGAATCTTTTAAAGTTACTTTATGAAAACGACAATCAATAAACCTATCAATAAAAAACTTAAAGGAGAGTATGCCTCAATTGATGAATTTGTCCAAGAAAAGTTAATCAAGGCAACTCAAACTTTGAAGAAAGTAGATTTGAGCAAATTATCAAAACTTGCATAACTAAATTTATTAGCCTTCCAAAGCAGTAAATTTTGAAAGGCTAATAGAGAAATTTTCCTTATTTACTTGTATCCATTCTTTCTATGGTAGCAAGAAGTATATCTGAGTAGTTGAAAATATCATCCAAACTACTAATTTCTTGCTTGGTTTCCTTCTTATCTGCATCTATGAATGAGATATACTTCTTCGACGATGAATTGAAGTATAACCTGCAAATTGTTTTTCGATTATTATCATCCAAAAGTATTGCAAAATATGATTGTGCATCTCGATAAAAAATTCGGTTAATTGCTACTTTTTGACGGCAAATTGTTTTAACAATCATAAAACCTTCTAACTCTTCCTCTGTTGTAATAATCTTGTCGGTTTCCTCGATTTGTGTAGTAACAGGCTCATTTACAGCTACTTCTGGCGTATGGCTTGCTTCTTCTGCATCAAGTGCAAATTTAAACCTATCTGTTATCATATCGCTGATAACATTATTAATTGATTTTTTGACAAGTTCAGAGAAGTCAGTTAATACTTTGGCAGTAATTTTACCACTGTAAACTTTGGATATGAAAAATCTCAAAAACTCATCACTTGGCGTTTTTAGTTCATTAGAAAATATTGCTTTAACTGCACTTGAAAACTTCAATTCAGATGCAGAATTAACAATGTTTTCAACGTCAAAGTATGATTTATGGAATTTTTTGAGTTCTTCAACTTGATTATCCTTGATTTCTGTAATATCAAACTCTAAAAATGGTTTGTCGTCCATTTTATTGGTTTCTTCTAAATCAGTGTAAAACCTATATCTTATTCCATTTGTCAGTATGGCAAATTTAGCTTTTGAAACATGAAAGTATCTCAAAAGTTGGTTATCATGCAAATCTAACTTTTGTTGCCAGTGCTTGCACTCAACTAAAATAGCAGGAATATCATCTTTAAAAATGGCATAGTCTATTTTTTCTCCTTTTTTAGTTCCAATATCAGTAACATATTCAGGCACAACTTCAAGAGGATTAAATACATCATAACCAAGCATTTGAATGAACGGCATGATGAACGCATTTTTAGTAGCTTCTTCTGTTGCGATTTGGTCTTTTAGTTTGATGACTCTATCGCTTAGTTGTTTGATTTGGTCTTTGAAGTCCATATATAGGGTATGATTTTAGATGTGTATGCGTAGAATTTTTCCAACCAAAAGCATTGAGATGGTTGCATTTTAAAGTTAATTTATTGATTTACAACTACTTGCCTTTTCTTAATGCGTATGTTGGACTAAAATATAGCTGGCATATTTCGCATTTTTGCCGTCCAACGGACGGCTTGCAAGCAGTGATATAAAGCTAAGAAGTTTATTGCTGAAAACCAAACTTGCACGCCAATTTTTGCTCTGAGTGAATGTCGCAAGTGAGTTTGAAGACCCCTTTAAAACGCTCTAATATCTTGTCGAAGTGATATTTTAAGTACTTTGGACAAACAAAATGAGTTGTTGTCAGTAGAAAAATTTATTAACCGTTTGAATAATTATCTTTTAAGTATTCCGACATGAATATACTTCAATGGCTAATTACATCCGCTTATTTGTGCTTTGAAGACTGAACCACTTTGTATGTTAAAACCATTGTTCAATTCAATTTTGCTTCCTGCCGAATAAATAACATTAGAATTGTTTATTTGATTATTAGCTGATATTGAAATACTTGCTTTTTTTATGGCTGTGGTGTTGGTGAAATCATCGTTTGGAGAAATCAATAATAAATTATTGCTACATAAATCATAGCTCCAAAGAGCAGTACCAATAATACCGTCATTTGCAAAAAAATAAAGTTTATTTTCAAAAGTTACTATATCGGTATAATCAATATAAGTATTAAAACTACTTGCAGACCCTAAATTTAGCTCAAAAAGCATTGAAGTTCCAGACAATGTACCATTGGAACTCCACATTTCTCTACCATTTATTCCATTATCCATCGTAAAGTAGAATCTATCATTTTTTATAAAAAAACCTTTACAATTTGAAACAGGCCCAGAACTTGAAAACCTCTCATTTGAAGTTGAAGAATTGATATTCATTAACATTTGTGTACCTGCATTTGTACCGTCTGTGTACCAGATTTCTCTACCAAAAGTAGGGTGAAAAGCAATAAAATAAATTTTACCATTGAAAACATTAAAATATGTTGGAAAAGAATCTCTATTTACAGGATTTGGGTCAGAATTATTGGTATTTATATCTTTAAGCAAGTATGTTCCCTCTACTGTTCCATCCGAACGCCATAATTCAATTCCATTAATCCCGTCCAAGGCTGCAAAATATAAAATTCCATTATGCTCAATTTGTGCTGGTTCATTAGAAAAATTGTATGATGTTGAACTACCATTATTTATATCTTTTAATAATATAGTACCTTGTGGTGTACCATCAGTTTTCCATAACTCTAAGCCATATTGGTCTGTATAGGCATAAAAAAGTAAATTATTTCCAATTTTTGTAAATACATATTTACCACCTAATCTTTCCCATGTACTTTCCATTGAAGAACAACTACCAGCACATATATCTTTTACTATGTATGTACCGCTTTCTGTTCCATCACTTCGCCAAAGCTCGCCACCATTAATTGAGTTTTTTGCGAAGAAATATAAAATTCCGTTGAGTTCTTCAAAACCAAAAGGGTCTGAACTGGCAGAACCTGCATTTATATTTTTAACTTCATATGTACCATTTGCAGTTCCATCGGTTCTCCATAATTCTCTTCCATTTGAACTTGTCGCCGAGAAATAACAAATATTGTTTAATATTTTATAATTTTTTGAGTCAGAATTGCCAGTGCCAATATTTATGTCTTTAACCATATATGTACCTTCTACAGTACCGTCTGTTCTCCATAGTTCTCTGCTATCATTTGTATTTCCATCAAATCCATTGAATAGTAAAACATTATTTAACAATATACTTTCTTTAAATGTATAAAGGTTGCTATTGAGGTTTTGAAAATTTTGTGTAGAAATATTGAAATTACTCAAGTATGAGTTATAAATATTATATCTTAAAATCAAATTATTATTTAGCAAATTGAGGAATGTAGAAGATACTCCATATGGTGCGAAATTAAAATCCTTTACAAGTGTGGGGTTTTGAGCGTATGAGATAGTCTTTAAAAGTATCAATAATAGGAAATAATATCTTGTCATGTCTTGGATTTGATTTATTTTTTTCCAACCCAAAGAAAGACGATGGATTGGGATTATTGTTAAAGTTTAAGGAATAAAGATACAAACCTTTACGCTCTTTCGGAAGTTGGATGCCAAAAATATTTTGCAAACTTCGCTGATGTCCCGTCCGAGAAATCGGACGCATTCCAAGTAAGAAGACTCCAAAAGTTGATTGGCGGAAAGAAGTTTGCAAGCGACTGCTCAGAGTTCCTGTTGACCGA
>JALONS010000449.1 GCA_025454855.1 Arcicella sp. | reverse complement strand
GGGCAAATGTGGTTTAAAGTGCTTCATGGTCATATCTGTTTGATAGACCAAAGTTCGGCAGAAGGGTAGAAACAAAAAATCCCCAATATTGGGGAGGGGGGAGAATACTAATCATTAGTTAATCACTGAACTGATTTTACTTTTAATACGCCTATTGAAAGTAAAATAAACGCTATAATCATGAAAAAATTCTTCAATATATGTACTTGGTTGAAGAGAATTGTTGTTTCCCCAAACATAGCATTTGAGAGGGCATCAATGAGACCTGCAATAGCACCAATAGTTATAAATGCTAAAGCAAAATAATAGGCTGGAATATCAGTAATTTTTCTGCTCAGATTAGAATTAAAAATCCATTTGATAATCAAGAAACCTAACAAAACCTTATATATGTTATCAAAAGAACTTCCCCATACTTGATATATTTTATAGGTTTCACCCCAAATTGAGTTAATTATAGTAAATACTATTCCTAGTACCGAAATGATAGCGACCCATTTTTTAAAAGAAGATTGACTTAAAAGATAATAAGCAAATAGCCCCATAAAAATAAAGTTTTTAAGAAAATAAAAGGGGTCAACAAAAAAAGTATCATCAATTTCCCATTTAGTCAGAAAGGGAGTCATAGCTTCTCGATTTGCCCTTGCATAAGTAAGAAACCATGATGTAAACCAGTTGAGTGAGAAGCCCGTGATAAAATACATCAATAAAAAAATATAAGGCTTTTTTGTAAAAACCTTATATTTAATCAAAGCAAGCAAAAAAGGCAAAAAAGAAATATAGGTACCTATTTTACCTATCAATCTCAGGTATTCCTCGGTTTGAGCTTCTGTCATATAATATTTTATATTTTACATGGAGTTAGGTTTTCTCCGCCAGAGCCGTTGGAATCATGGCTAAATATTTTTTCATTAACTCCTTCTTTATAACAAGAAATAACAAAGGTATTTTTACTTGAATTATATTTTGCGATGGCAATTCCGTCGAAATTTGAGAAGTGATATTCAGTTCTAAAATCTTTTTTACCGAGCATTATTTCGGCTAACTCCTTCGTCAATACTTTTACTTTTTTTAAGTTGATTTTCAAAAGTTTAGGAACGAGCTTAATAGAACCATTTGAATCTTCTTTTATTTTGTATCCATTTTTAGGTATTTTTCTGAAAATTTGGTGCTCTTTTGGGAAAAACTCCCACTTAACTATTTTGCTTTCCTCAAAATCTATAAATTGGACTGGGGCAGTTACATTTGACATAATCGACTTTGTTTATAGTATGACTAATTTAATATTACTATTTTTATTAATAAAATCGTTTTTGTCTTTTGAAAGTAAAAACTGATTAAAAGTATTGAGAGTTGATGTGTAGGTTTGTTCTTGATATATAAAGTAAATATCAATTTGATTTTTATCAAAATTAATTTTAAGTACTTTTATTTCTTTTGGAATATATGCTTCAAAAAAGCAACTTTCTTGCATCGTATCAAAAAATATATCTGGTCTTTTTGTATCTCTCCAGAAAAAAATAGTTTGACTACGCCCATCTTCGCCTGCTACTTGAACAGCATAAGCTCCAATTGGATTATCTTTAACTGTACACAGTATTTCTGTATCACGTCTCCTAAATGTTAGTTGCATTTCAATTATTCGCTTTTCATACTCACTTTGAAAATTTCCAAAGTCTGTATTAATAAAGTTAATGATTTTTCTTGATATGAAATCTGTAATTGGAACATTCCTTTTTCTAATATTATATATAAGTGTTGCCTTTTTTACACTTACTTGACCCGGTTGAGTAGTATCTTTAAATATCGAATTAAAATTGAGATAATAAGAGCAGCCTTTGCATCTTGTTCCTGACCACGGGTCTCGTACTACAAGCCATCTATCTTTATCAGTTAATTCAACAGTACCTACAATTACAACTACATGACTTGTCCACCACAATGGAATATCATACTGTGTACCATACTTTTGATAGTTTAATCCGAATAAAATAGCTGGTTCTAAAGTGTTTATACTTTGTTTTAGTAATATCCAGATAGTATCTTTATCTGCTTCAGTCATTTTTAATTTCTTAAAAACAATGTCTTTATCAGTAAACGCAGTTTTAAAAAGGGTGTCTTCACTGGGGGAATCATATTCAATCATTTTGTTGTAAGTCGTATCATTTGTAATCGGCTTACACAAGAGTGAGTCTGGCGTATCTTTATCCATCACCAGTTTGACTATTTCTTTTTGTGATAAACTGTCTGCATAACCTATTCCATAGTTATATACCATTTGAGTACTTGCCGCCCAGCACCAATTTGACATTTCTTGGCCATAGAGTCTAAAATTTTCAAACTTTTTATATCGGTCATACCATAAATAAATTGATATGCTAAAAATAACAATCAAGATAGTCAGGGTGATACCAAAAAGATATTTAAAAATTTTCTTCATTTTCATTTGTATATTTCTCACACCAACCTCCACTCCAAAGCCTTCACAACTGCCTCGGGAGCCGAATTGACGTGTAGTTTTTCGTAAATATTCTTAACGTGGCTATGCACGGTATTAAAACTAATATCGCAGGCATCGGCAATCATCTTGTAGCTCATGCCTTTTACCATACATTGTAGCACTTCTCGCTCACGCTGAGTA
>JALONS010000151.1 GCA_025454855.1 Arcicella sp. | reverse complement strand
AAAGAGGTAAACTTGCTCATTACGCAATTTGAGGGGAAAATTATTGAAGATGCAGGAGTAATTAAAATGGACTTTTTGGGACTGAAAACGCTTTCAATTCTTAAAGAAGCCTTGCGATTAATTAAGCAAAATCATGGAGTGGAGATTGATTTAGATGCCATTCCATTGGATGATAAACAAACCTACGAACTCTATCAGCGTGGCGAAACAAACGGGACATTCCAATTTGAATCGGCGGGTATGCAGAAATATTTGTTAGACCTAAAACCTGACCAGTTTTCTGACTTGATTGCCATGAATGCTTTGTACCGTCCAGGCCCTTTGGCGTATATCCCTAACTTTATTGCTCGTAAACACGGTCGTGAGGAAATTACCTATGATTTACCCGAAATGGAGGAGTATCTGGCTGATACTTACGGAATTACGGTTTATCAAGAACAAGTAATGCTTCTGTCTCAAAAATTAGCAGGATTCTCTAAAGGTGATGCCGATGTACTGCGGAAAGCAATGGGTAAGAAAGACCGCTACACTCTGGATAAAATGAAAAGTAAATTTGTGGATGGTGCGAAAGAAAAAGGGCATCCAGAAGATAAATTGAATAAAATTTGGACTGACTGGGAGGCATTTGCTCAGTACGCTTTCAACAAATCTCACTCCACTTGTTATGCTTTTGTGGCGTACCAAACTGGATATTTGAAGGCACATTATCCGTCGGAATATATGGCGGCGGTGATGTCAAATTCACTGGGGCAGATTGAAAAAATCACCTTTTTCATGGAAGAATGTAAAAGGATGGGCTTACCCGTTTTGGGTCCCGATATCAACGAATCCTACCGTTCATTTGCCGTGAATAAGAGAGGTGAAATTCGTTTTGGACTGGCAGCCATTAAAGGAACGGGCGATGCAGCCGTAGAAAGTATCATTGAAGAACGAGATAAAAGTGGGGCTTACAAAGATATTTTTGATTTTGTGAAACGGGTAAATCTTAGAACAGTAAATAAGAAAACCATCGAAAGTTTAGCGTATGCAGGTGGTTTTGACTGTTTTGAAGAGTTACAAGGTTTACACCGTGCCATTTATTTTGAGGAAGTTGAAGGCTCAAATTTCATCGAAAAACTTATCAAATTTGCCAATAAAGCCACAGAAGATGCCAATTCAGCTCAGGCTTCCTTGTTTGGAATGCTGGGCGACGGGGGCGGTGGGGCGATTGCTACGCCCAAAATTCCTCAGATTGAAAAATGGGGGCAGATGGAAAAACTGAAATTTGAAAAAGATGTGGTAGGAATCTATATTTCAGGACATCCTTTGGATGAATATCGTTTAGAATTAGATAATTTCTGTACCTGCACCCTCGACCGTGTGATGGAACCCACTTTCCGAGGTAAGGAAGTGGCAGTAGGAGGGATTGTAACCAAAGCCATTGAACGTTTCTCGAAAAATGGCAATCCTTTCATGTTGTTTACATTGGAAGACTACAATGGAAGTTATGAATTCGCCCTTTTCGGAGAAGATTTCGTGAATTTGGCTAAATATATCGCTCCTGACCGCTTTTTATACATTAGGGGTGTAATTAAAAACAAATGGGGCAGACCCGACGAGTGGGAATTTAAACCCGCCAGTGTGAGATTATTGTCCGAAATTAGAAACCAATTTTCTAAAGAATTAAAGATAACTTTGGGCTTGCAGATGGTTAATGCTCAAATTATCAATCAGTTACAAGGTATGGTGGCACAACATCAAGGTACTTGTAACCTCACCGTGATGGTTTATGACCCTGAAGATAAAGTTGAAGTAACGATGATGTCGAGAAAAAATAAAGTGAATCCATCGAATGAATTTTTGGCTGAAATCCTAAAGATTAGTGGATTAGCTTACAAGTTGAATTAAGGGTGGAGAATAACACTCATTTATGAAAAAGTTTCTTGTGTTTTGGGCAATTGGGTTGCTAAATTTAGCAAATGTTCAATCATTTTGCCAAAATACCCACGTCATCACTATTGACCACGTTCCAATTGTCGTTGGAAATCTTGAACTAACTAAAAAAATACTGTCTGAGCAACTTCATTTTAAAGTAAAAGAAGGTAAAACGCATGAGGGAATTAAAAACTGCTTTATCAAATTTCAAGACGGAACTTATCTTGAATTCATTACACCAATTGATACTTCGTACAGCATTGGTAAATACTATGCCAATTTTCAAAAAAGTAGGCAGGGAGCAACTGATTTAGCACTTTCAGTAAAAAATAGTAATTCCATTACCAGTTTTTTGATTCAAAAGAGTATTCCATTTGAAATCGACAGCAATAGAATTTGGAAAACTATTCAGCCAAAAGATTACGACCTTTTCTATATAGAGTATGCTGATAAAAATTGGAAAGATAGCAAAATAAATACAACTCATCTGAATCAATCCTTATCGCTTAAATCAACTTATGTTATTGATAATAAACTACATAATTGGGCTAAAGAGTTTAAAAATTTAGGTTTTTCAGTTGATGGTATGGAAAAATTATGGGACATTCCTTACCAAAAAGTCATCATTGGAAGCAGTAATCTTTGTTTGTTTGAATTTTCCCAATCAAAAAAAATACGTTCCAAATTCAAATCACTCGATTTATACGGCATTTGTGGTTTTGAAATAAAAGTGGAGAATTTAGAAGAATTAAAGAAATTAATACCGAAAGCTAACAATATAGTCATTGGGAAAAGTAGTATCATTTACTTTTTCTATGATGATAATTTCTTTTTAGAATTTACCGAATAAAAATGAAAATTGGAATTTTTACTTACGGAACCCGAGGCGATGTGCAGCCGTATATTGCCTTAGCGTTAGGACTTAAAGATAAGGGACATGAAGTTACACTTTCTGCCCCATCAGATTTCAAAGAGTTTGTAGAGGGATTTGGTATTTCGTTCCAGCCACTTTATGGTAATGCCGAACAAATCATGAATTCTCCCGAAGGTCAAATGGTACTGGAAAGTGAGAACAGTATCAAATTGATGAAACATTTTTTCAAAGTGTTGAATTCAATGAAAATACCATTGAGAAAATCGTATTTTGAAGCTATCAGTAATGTGGATTATATTATTGCCAACTCGGCAACCTTACCCATTGTAAGTACCATTGCTGAAAAACAAAATAAAAAGGTTGCCCTTACTTATTTTATGCCTCCCGTTGTACCTACATCTGAATTTCCTCTGGGGGATTTTGATTTTCTGAATTTCCCGTTCTACAATAAACTGACCTATAAAATCGCCCAAAGTCTTTATTGGAAGTTTGTTAAAGAAGAAACTAACGAATATCGCCAAGCGTTAGGGCTACCAGTTTTGAGAGAAAACCTCATCAGCTATATTGACCGCCAGAAACCATTAGATTTGTACTGTTTGAGCCAAACGTTAATTTCACAACCCAAAGATTGGGAGAACCATCATAAAATCACGGGATTTTTGACCATCCCTGATAAATACCGAAAGAATCATTTTTTAGATGTAGTCCCCACCGAGTTAAGTGAATGGTTAATTACTGGCAATAAGCCTATTTATATTGGATTTGGTAGTAATGGGTTGAGTAATCAAGAAAGAATACAGTCAATCATCACTGAAATTTTAGACAATACCAATGAACGAGTTTTATTTTGTACAGGATGGTCATTATTTGAAAATTTACCTAATCATAAAAACCTTTTTATTACAAAATATGTAAATCATGAAATTATTTTACCTCAGTGTAAAATAGGGATTTTTCACGGTGGGGCGGGTACTTTGGCAACCATGTTAAGAAATAATTTACCAGTAATCGTAGTTTCTTTATACACCGACCAACCAACTTGGGGCAAAATTGTGGAGCGTAAAAAATTGGGTTTTCACATTCCTGCCAAGAAATTAACAGCTAAAAAATTGATTAAAGCCATCCAAGAAGTTCAATCTGAAGAGTATAAACTACGTGTTGGGGAAGTTGGACAAGCCATCCGAAACGAAAATGGACTTGAAAATGCTGTGCGTGAAATTGAGATGTATTTTAAGTAAGAATCAACTTTTCAATAATTGTATTTATCTTCATATTTCGAAATATTAGTCTGAAACAACACTTTTAAAATCTTAACCTTGAAATTTTCTGTCTTCTTCATTTTTACATTGATTTTCAGTACATTGGAGTTATCTGCTCAACGTGATTCTACCCAAAAATTAACGTTTAGCGGTTACGCTGAGCTATATTACAGTTTTGATTTCTCCAACCCAGCCAATCATGAAAAGTCGGGTTTTATTTATAATCACAAAAGGCACAATGAAATCAATGCGAATTTAATTTTGCTCAAAGCTAACTATACTGATAAAAGCGTAAGAGGTAATCTCGGTTTGATGTTGGGTAACTATGCTCAGTATAATTTAAGTTCTGAACCTACTTTTGCTCAATTTATTTACGAAGCAAATGTTGGACTAAAACTATCGAAAACGAGAAATTTATGGCTGGATGTAGGCGTAATGCCCTCTCATATTGGTTTTGAAAGTGCCATGAGTGCTGACTGTTGGACGCTGACCCGTAGTATTTTAGCTGAAAATTCACCCTATTACGAGACGGGATTGAAATTGGCGTACACGAGTAATAATGAAAAATTGAATCTTAATTTCCTTGTTTTGAATGGTTGGCAAAAAATACAAAAACCTGCATATATTCAAAAACCATCGTTTGGAGTGCAAGTAAACTACAAGCCGAATAAAAACTGGCAGTTAAATTACAGTAACTTTTTGGGTACTGATAAACCAGACTCCTTAAACGCATTCCGAAATTTTCATAATTTTTATGTTATTTATGAACCAGCAAGTAAACTAAGTTTCATCGCAGGCTTAGACGTGGGTCGAGATAAATACGACGCTGAAAATTATAATTATTGGTTTTCGCCCGTATTCATAATGCGTTATTTGATTAATGAAGACATCAAATGGGCATTTAGAACCGAATATTATCAAGACTCAAAGCAAATTATGATTCAAACCAGTACTATTAATGGTTTACAAGTTTTTGGTTTATCCAGCAATGTTGATTTTCATATTTCAGATAAAGCACAGGTACGAATAGAAGCAAAAAAATACCTGTCGGCAGACCCAATTTTTGGAAATGAGAAAAACAATTTTTCTCTTACAACCAATCTTACTTTTAAAATTTAAAAATACTAAAATCAAAATTTTTAAATCAGGTTTTCATGAGTTTTGTAAGATACTATTCTGTTTTAAGTTTTTTTGTGGTATTGTCGTGTAATATTTCGGATAAAAAATATCCCGAAATCCCGCACATGGTTTATGTTAAAGGAAATGATGAATTGCAAGATTTTTATATAGATGTTTCACCTGTTACGGTAGCAGAGTTTGATAAATTTATTAAATCAACTAACTATCAAACGGAAGCAGATAGGTTTGGAAATGCAGGAGTTTTTAACATTGATTCTGGCAATTGGGAAATGGTTGATGGAGCTAATTATTGGTACCCTTTGGGTAAAAATAAGCCTAAGGCGGAGGCAAACCATCCAGTAACTCAGGTTTCATGGAATGATGCAGTGGCGTTTGCCAAGTGGGCAAAAAAACGTCTTCCAACATATAAGGAATGGAAATGGGCTGCTCAGAATGCGGATGCAAATTGGGATAAGTTATATGCTTGGGGAGATAATTTAATTGAAAATGCCCATTACAAAGCGAATGTGTGGCAGGGGTCTTTTCCAAACTATTCTAAAGTAGAAGATGGTTTTCAGTACACTTCACCCGTTGGTTTTTATGGGAAAACACCACTTGGTTTAACTGATGTGGGGGGGAATGTATGGCAGTGGTGTAGTAATTGGGATATATCCATTACAACGGACACTACTGCTAAAGAAGCAGAAAAAATGCAATACGGGGGTTCTTTTCTTTGTGATAAGTCGGTTTGCCACGGGTACAAAATTGGGAACACGTCTCATTCAACTCCAGAAACCAGCCTTTGCCACGTGGGATTTAGGTGTGTAAAAGAAATTCAGAAATAATGTCATCATAGCTTATCAAAGAGTTCATAGATGGTAGTTTCAACATAAATGTTTTTCGAGTAAGTGATTTTGAGTATAAGTAGAGTAGTACCTGTGGGGTATTGGCGTATCCAAATGATAGCCAGTAAAAACTTTAAGGACTAAAAATGGGATTTATCAAGATTTAAGTCTTAATTTTATTAACCCACAAGGTAATTCTTGTGGTTTTGTTTTGTTATAAAAAAAGGCTGATCCACTTGGAACAGCCTTTTTTCACTTAATGAGTCTCATAAATCTCTACTTCTTCAACTTCAACCAGCATATTTTCGTTTATATCAGTCAACTTTACGGGTTTGATTTCATTTATCAGCAGGGGGTCATACTTAGCAGCTACTCTCACGTAGTTTTCGGTAAAACCCTGCATCATACCGTCTTCAACGTCTTCTTCAAACAAAACGCTAAAGTTTTTCCCCAATTGACTTTCATAAAAATGCCTCCTTTTTTTATCGGATAAAATATGAAGCATCTTTGAACGTTCTGCTCTTTTATGGGCAGGAACAATGGGTTTTATAATTAATGCGGATGTATTTTCACGCTCAGAATAGGTAAAGACGTGTAAGTAACTGACATTCAGTTCATTCAAGAATTGATAGGTTTCTAAAAATGCCTCATCTGTTTCACCAGGGTGACCCACAATTACATCTACGCCAATGCAGCAATCGGGCATCAACGATTTTATTTTTGAAACTCTTTCTTGGTATAGTTCACGTTTATACCTGCGTTTCATTAACCCTAAAATTTTATTAGAGCCTGACTGTAATGGAATATGAAAATGAGGAACAAACCGCTTTGATTGGGCTACAAATTCAATGATTTCATCGGTAAGCAGATTTGGTTCAATAGACGAAATTCTAAATCGTTCAATTCCCTCTACTTCATCCAAAGCCTGAATTAACTGTAAAAATGTTTCAACTCTATTACCGTTTCTAAGTCCAAAATCTCCAATATTTACACCCGTCAGTACAATTTCTTTTACGCCACTTGCGGCAATATTTTTAGCAGCATTTACTACATTTTCAATACTATCCGAACGACTTGCCCCACGTGCCAATGGAATTGTGCAGTACGCACACGGATAATCACATCCGTCTTGTACCTTCAAAAAAGTACGAGTACGGTCATTCAATGAATAAGAAGTGTGGTAATCAATCGCTTCTTCGATGTTTTTATTGAAAACTTTAGCTTTCTGCTCCGAAGGTTCTTTCACAAAACCATCCAATAAATCAATCAATTGAAACTTTTCAGCCGCACCTAAAACTGCGTCAACTCCTTCAATATCAGCAATTTCCTGCGGTTTTAGTTGTGCGTAGCAACCAATAATTGCCACGTAGCCATCAGGATTGATTTTATTGGCTTCTTTTACAATTTTCTTGCACTTTTTATCAGCATTTTCTGTGACAGAACAGGTATTTACAATAAAAATATCGGGTTTTTGATTGAATTCAACCTTCTCATATCCCTTTGCTTCAAACATTCTGGAAATGGTTGAAGTTTCGGAATAGTTTAATTTACAACCTAATGTATAAAATGCCACCTTTTTCATTTTGCAAAGATAAGTGAAAATTGGGGATTGGGGCAAAACAAAAAGACTCATCTTTACGGACGAGTCTTTTTGTTTTGCTATTTTATTGACCTAAAAACTAAACTTTAGCAGTTTTAACAGTTTTAATAATACGAGCCGCTACTTTGTATGGGTCAGCAGCTGAGTTTGGACGACGGTCTTCTAACCATCCTTTCCATCCTTTTTGTACCGCTGCAATTGGAATACGGATAGAAGCACCACGGTCAGATACACCATAAGAGAAAGTGTCAATTGACTGTGTCTCGTGCTTACCAGTTAAACGTAAGTGGTTGTCTGCACCATATACTTCGATGTGTTCTTTCACATAAGGCTCGAATGCTTGACAAATCAAATCGTAAGTTTCTTTTTTACCAGCCGTTCTCAAAGCTGTGTTAGAGAAGTTTGCGTGCATACCAGAACCATTCCAGTCAGTATCCCCAAGTGGCTTACAGTGGTAGTTAACCCAAACACCATGTTTTTCACAAATTCTTTCCAACATATATCTTGCAACCCAAATTTGGTCTCCTGCTTCGGCAGCACCTTTGGCAAAAATTTGGAACTCCCATTGTCCAGCAGCAACTTCTGCGTTGATACCTTCAATATTTAATCCTGCTTGGATACAGTATTCTAAGTGTTCTTCGATGATATGACGACCATAAGCATTTTTTGCTCCTACTGAACAATAATACTGTCCTTGTGGTGCTGGATAACCATTAGCAGGGAAGCCCAAAGGAAGGTTCGTTTTCATATCATACAAGAAATATTCTTGCTCGAAACCAAACCAAAAATCATTATCATCATCTTCGATAGTAGCACGACCATTTGATTCATGTGGATTACCGTCAGAATCTAACACTTCGCACATTACAAAATAAGAAGGAGTTCCTAAAAGTGAACGCTCTGGGTCTGGACAAATGAAAACTGGTTTCAATTGGCAGTCAGAAGAACCACCTGGAGCTTGCTGAGTTGATGAACCGTCAAATGACCATATATCACAATCCTCTAATTTGCCACTAAAATTGTTTTCGATTTTAGTCTTACTACGAAGGCTTTGAGTTGGTTTGTAACCATCGAGCCAAATGTATTCAAGTTTAGCTTTTGCCATGATTTTGTAATTGGATTTTAATTTATTTGGTTAAAATTTCTATTTTCTGCTACAAAATTAAACGTGAAATTTTAAAAAACACAAGAAAAATTAAATTTTTATTAATTTTTAAAACTTCGGGGGTACAAAAGTGATAATTTGAACTATTCCAATGGTCGTGTATGAAGTCATTAGAGATATATAGAAATTATATTTTGTTAATATCAAATATACGGTAGATTATTTTGAATTAAAAAGAAAATTCAGAATAAAAATAACTCTTATTGGAATAGTTAAACTTAATCTTGTTTAGTTGAAATTTTTAAAAAAATTGTAATATTTCAAGGGAAGAGAAATTTACGAAAACATTAGTTTTAAGAATCCAATTTTGAAGAATAAGCAGTTTAAAAAGTTGGTTTGAGCAGGGTTTTTGTATGGATTTGTAAAGAAAATTCTTGAAGAATTTAGTTTGTGGGGACTGATGAAAATAGAGAGGCTATCCACGTTGGATTTTATTTTTCAATATCATAATCAAGAAAAAGGGTTTTATTTGTTCATAAAACAAAAAATCCTACCTTTACAAATCAAATCAGAAAACCAATTTTACGTAAATACATGGCTATTGCAAGATTTAAAGCACTTGAATTGGCACAGTCTCGACAACCCGTTTCTGTGAAAGTTCCCACTGAAAAAGTTACCGATTATTACGGAAGCAATACGTTTAATGATGAAGTGATGCGTTCACTTTTAAGTCCAGAGGCGTATTTAAAGATTACCAATGCCATAGAAGATGGTAAAAAGATTGACCGTGAAGCCGCTGACGAAGTTGCTGCTGCCATGAAGTCATGGGCATTGTCGAAAGGTGCAACCCATTACACGCACTGGTTTCAGCCATTAACGGGTACTACTGCCGAAAAACACGATGCTTTTTTTGATATTACTAATAAAGGAAAAGCAATGGAAAAGTTTAAAGGGTCGGCTTTGGTTCAACAAGAACCCGATGCCTCTTCTTTTCCTAATGGTGGTATTCGCTCAACGTTTGAAGCCCGTGGATATACCGCTTGGGACCCATCTTCTCCCGCCTTTATTATGGAAAACTTGGCGGGTACGGCTACGTTATGTATTCCTTCGGTGTTCGTTTCTTATACGGGTGAGGCTTTAGACTATAAAACGCCTTTACTTAAATCTGGAGAATTGATTGACAAAGCCGCTACTAAAGTCATGAATGAATACTTTAGCAGAGAGGTTTCAAAAGTAACCGCCACGCTCGGAGCTGAGCAAGAATATTTCTTGATTGATGAGGCGTTATACAATGCACGCCCAGATTTATTGATGTCGGGTAGAACGGT
>JALONS010000448.1 GCA_025454855.1 Arcicella sp. | reverse complement strand
AAGGCTGTTCAATCATCTTGAACAGCCCTGAAAATATTAGTTGATTTCTATTTTGAAATATGCCTTTTACAATCGTACAATCTCTGCCCCGATAGCATTTAAACGAGTATCGATGTTTTGATAACCTCTATCTATTTGTTCAATGTTTTCAATGATGGAAGTACCTTTGGCTGACATAGCGGCAATAAGTAATGAAACCCCCGCCCGAATATCGGGCGAAGTCATCCGAATTCCTCTGAGTTGTTGCTGGCGATTCAAGCCAACTACGGTGGCACGGTGAGGGTCACAAAGAATGATTTGAGCTCCCATTTCAATCAATTTATCCACAAAAAATAAACGACTTTCAAACATTTTTTGGTGGATTAATACCGTTCCTTTGGCTTGAATGGCAGTTACCAATACGATACTAAGTAAGTCGGGAGTAAAACCAGGCCACGGATGGTCTGAAACCGTGAGCATTGAACCATCAATGAAAGTTTCGAGTTCGTAACGTTCTTGGGCTGGAACAAAAATATCATCACCTCTCAATTCCAACTGAATACCCAGTTTTTGGAAAACCTGCGGAATGATTCCTAAATCAGGAATAGAACAATTTTTAATCGTAATTTCTGATTGTGTCATAGCAGCCATTCCGATGAATGAACCAATCTCAATCATATCTGGTAACATCGTGTGTTCCGTTCCAAAAAGTTCAGAAACTCCTTCTATCGTTAAAAGATTTGAACCTACACCCGAAATTTTTGCTCCCATGCGGTTGAGCATTTTACAAAGTTGTTGTAAGTATGGCTCGCAGGCGGCATTATAAATTGTTGTAGTTCCTTCGGCTAATACGGCAGCCATCACGATATTAGCAGTTCCCGTAACGGAGGCTTCATCTAAAAGCATATACGTGCCTTTTAGTTGCGAAGCATCCACTTCGTAGATACCACCGTCTTCTTGCGAATAATTAAACTTCGCTCCCAATTTCATGAAACCATAAAAGTGAGTATCTAATCTACGGCGACCAATTTTATCACCACCTGGTGATGGAATTCTTCCTTTTTTGAAGCGTGCCAACGTCGGTCCAAGTAACATTACTGACCCTCTCAAAGCCGCTGCTTTTTTCTTATAAGTTTCTGAATTTAAGTAATCCAAATTTACTTCTGAGGCGTCAAATTTCACGGAAGATTCTCCTATACGTGTGCAACGCACGCCCATATCGCCCAAAAGGTCAATGAGTTGGTTTACATCACGAATATTGGGAATGTTGTGAATAGTTACGGGTTCTTTGGTCAAAACCACCGCACATAAAATTTGTAGTGCTTCGTTTTTTGCTCCTTGAGGAATAATTTCCCCTTTCATTTGGCGACCGCCAGTTACTTTAAATGATGCCATTTAGTTAATTTGAAAATTGAAACTATCTTCTATTTCTATTATTATTGTTGTTGTTACTGCTGCGGTTATCGTTTCTACCACCATTATTATTACGGTTATCGTTTCGATTCCGATTATCGTTGTTTCTACCGTTATTATCGTTTCGTCCGTTAAAATTCTGACGACCGTTATTATTTCGATTGTCATTTCG
This sequence comes from Arcicella sp., assembly GCA_025454855.1. GTDB lineage: Bacteria > Bacteroidota > Bacteroidia > Cytophagales > Spirosomataceae > Arcicella. Next base: position 1,083 of record JALONS010000448.1, on the reverse strand, counting down.
GTTATCTCCACGACGGTCGTTATTGGTATTTGAACGGTTATTGTTATTATTTCTGAGATTTCCCAACGAAGAATTACCCGAAATTGCCTGTACAGTTTGGGCTAATAAACCTTCAGAAAGTTCGAGTATATGTCCCCAGATAACTTCGTCATCTACTACTTCTCGGTTCCAGTTTTGATAAAATGTTTTCATCAATCGGGCAATGTGAGCTACTAAAATTCGCTTTTCGTTATCATCAGTTTCGGAAATGGCACGGGCAATTAGTAATTCCACGTTGCGTCCGTAATAGCGATATTTTAAGAAATGCGTATTGTAGGGAACGGGCTTTGGAAGTTTTCCGACGGCATCGGGCGATGGGGGAGGGAACGGGCTATCAACATCTAATTTAAAATTAGACATGATGTACAAATCATCCCATAATTTATTTGAATAGTCTTGACTATCACGCATATTGGGATGAACCTGACGCATCAGTTCTACCAATAAATAAGCGTATTTAGTTCGGGTATTTTTATCTTGAACCGTAAGGATGTGGTTCACTAATTTCTGGACATTGGTTCCGTATTCTTTCATATTCTTCGAGTGATTGTTGAATTTTAAGTTCTAAATAGTGAAGTTTTTACTGCATCCAATCATTTTTAAAATTCTTGAAATCACTACAATTTTGTCTATTTGACAAAAATAGAAAATTTAGGTCGGATTTTTACCAAAATGATTCCATAAAATCACTACTGCCGCTATCAAGGCAAATATTACAAAAAGCAGTACCGCTCCAGCCGCTACGTCTTTAGCTTTTTTGGCTAAGGGGTGAAAGTCGGGAGAAACTAAATCCACTACCGCTTCGATAGCCGTATTCAAGGCTTCAAAGGCTAAAACTCCACCCATGATAATGATGACCGCAAGCCATTCTGCTTCTGAAAAATCAATCCAAAAGCCTGTAATTGTCACTACCAAAACAGCTAAAAGATGAATACGGAAGTTATTTTCGGATTTTATGAGTTCTACTACACCCCTGAATGCGTGTGGAACGCTTCTAATAAATTTTTTTTCGTTAATCATCATATACTAAAATCTTCAAGTCCT
>JALONS010000447.1 GCA_025454855.1 Arcicella sp. | reverse complement strand
TTCATGTTAGGGAAAGTTTTTAAGATTTCCTTCACAACATCTTTTCTTGCTTTTTGACGTTTATTATTGTTTTCTTCAGTCCGTTTACGTTGCTTGATATTCTGTTTGAGTTCACGAGCTAACTCAATTCTAATTTCATCAGGTCTTCCCAAATTTGGGTCAGCCAAGATTGCATTCATTACATTTACTACTTGATTGACAATCTTCTCCACTACTGGCTGACGAAGACTGTTTTTGGGTAATGGTAACAGTTTATCTGCTAATATTCGCCCTTCGTTTTCTTCTTTTGTTCTGTAATTTGAATGTCTTATTCCTACTTCCAAACAAGCCTTGTCATACGGTAAGCCTTGTTCTAAGAAAGGTAAAATCTTACGCATTGCACGAGAAGATAAACTCCCAAAATCATTTACAAAAGAACATCTTTGTATCAGCCCTTTGGCTTCGCTTTCTGCGAAACGATACGGAGCATTCTGTAATGTTTTTAATAAAATATCATCTGCTTTCTTGTCCGTTATTGAGTACAGTAAATGCCATAGTCTAAAAAGTGGCTGCTCATCGGGATTTCCATAAGGGTCAAAACTCAACAAATCTGGACGGTTAATATTAAGTTGGCTAAACGCATCTACTAATTTTGCTTTGGTGATGTTACCCCTAATCTCTTTGAAGTTCAAGCGATGTTCAGTAGCTTTTAAACCTATTATATTCCAAAACGTTTTTTTGTCAATATGAAATTGTTCATCGAGTACCTCAAAAACTTTCTTTTTCATCTCTAAGGTAAAATCAACAATAGCTCCTCTTTTAGTTTTAATTTCAAAATGATTTAAGTCTTGCCATATCTTAAATATCTGAAATAAAGGAGATGATTTGGGAGCAGCTTTGTGATTTTTCTCAAAAGCACAATCCGAAACCAAATGTTTTTGTGATAGCAGTGGACGTTGATAAAAGATTATCCTATCCCGAATATTTGTCAAAAACTCATCTGTTAAAACTTCGGGAAACGCTTCTTTTTGACGAATCCAAATGCGGTTAAATTCGTTGATATAATCTTGACGATTGAAGATAACATTGGTAATAGGTTCTATCAAACCTCGGTTTTGTTCATAATCCTCAATGCGTTGAAAGAGGTATTCCCCTACCGTGAGATTATTTTCTTTTAAAAACAGACTACGGTCATTGATAGTCGTCAGATAATTAGACTTTTTATCTGCTTCCTCGTCAATTACTCCACGTAAAGACTGATACCCTCTTTTTTGGTTAAACAAATACCAAAGTCTCGCCAATTCTGGTAATGAAATAGATTCATAAACTGCACGGACTCGTAACGCATATAGTTCTTTGGCTGATAAATTGAAAAGTTCATTATCAATAATGATACCTTTTTCGACAATGATATTCTTCAGCTTATGCTTACGAAGTTTATAACGGTTATTTGTTTTACGAGCTGTTCTTCCCTGGGTTCTATCTTTGTGCTTAGTAATACTCTGACCTGTTAAAAATTGGTCGCTGTCATCCTTTGACAAAGGGATAATACGACAACCCAGTTTAACAATATCTTCACCTTCTTCATTCGTTTCTTTTTCTGATTCTGTGATAAAAGACCAACCAATTGAGCTAACGCCAATATCTAAACCAACTATTTTTTTCATGTAAAACTTATTTAGTTTTTTTAAAATTAAATTTCTCCAAAGATGTCTTAATATTCTGAAAATTGATAGCGTAATATTACCTAATTTGAAAATTTATTTTGGAAGTTTAAAAACATTCTTACATATTTACGGGAGAACAATTTGTAAGCAATTCACAATAAAAGGTATTTACCGTTGTGAAAACATATTCTGGCGGTGACTTAGGTCATCGCCTTTTTTATTGTACTGAATTCGGTTTTACTGATTTACTCACATTTTCATTGATAATATTGCTCATATCTTCTAAGGTAAATATATGGAGTACTTCGTCAATTTATATAACTTCTCATTTTTTAAAATTGGATTAATTCAAACATTTAAGCTGTACAGTTCAAGACTCCAACGAATAGATAATGTGGGCTATATTTAGGTTTTGATAACAAATTATAATTTACGGAAAAGAGTATAATGTTTAAAACGATTTGGTAATAAGTAGAATACTTAATTAAAAAAATCAAGCACCTTTTCCCATAGTAATCAATTACTCATGCTCAGAAATCCTATTAGGTATCCTATCGGGTATCCTTAATAATCAATTATTTATGCCAGTAATTCTGTTGGTAATCCATAATAATACTTAGCGATGCTCGGGTATCCAACAGGGTATCCCATCGAGTATTCTTGATAATCAATTACTCATGCTTGGTAATCCTTAATAGTCAGTTATCTATGCTCCGTAATCCTGTTGGTAATCTTGTTGGTAATCCTTGATAATTAGTTATTTATGCCCGTAATCCTGTTAGTAATCCTTATGGTAATCTTATTGGTAATCCATAATAATTACTTGGCGATGCTTGGGTATCCAGTCGGGTATCCTTGATAATCAATTACTTATGCTCGGATACCCAGTCGGCTATCCTATTGAGTATCCTTGATAATCAATTACTTATGCTTGGTAATCCTCATAGTAATCCTTAATAATCAGTTATTTATACTCCGTAATCCTGTTGGTAATCTTATCGGT
>JALONS010000012.1 GCA_025454855.1 Arcicella sp. | reverse complement strand
CACTGTTTTGACCATTTTGGCGTATGCGATACGCCACTACACAATATCAAATATTAATTACTGATACTTATAACCTCACAAACACACTATGAATACGATTAACATTGCCATTGCCGATGACCAAATGCTTTTTAGAAAAGGTATGGCAGCCATCGTAAATGCTTTTGAAGGCATGAATGTAGTTTGCGAAGCCAGTAACGGACACAAATTATTAGCCTTTTTAGAAACTGCTACCCAAAAAACCGATGTAATTTTAATGGATTTATCAATGCCCGAACTCAACGGTATTGATACCATGAAAATAATCCACGAAAAATATCCCGACCAGAAGGTAATTATCCTATCCATCCACAATGAAGAAAAATTTGTAATTCACCTGATTGAATTAGGAGCGAGTGCTTACTTATTCAAAAACTCAGAACCCGAAGACGTAGAGAAAGCTATCAGGGGAGTTATAGAAAAAGGATTTTACTTCAGTGAAGACACACTCGGGGCATTTCATAAGCGATTATCCAATAAGAAAACCCACGTTTCAGTCCATGACAATATCCCTATCGTATTGAGTACCAGAGAAATAGAAGTACTGAATCTGATTTGTCAGGAATTTACAGCTCAGGAAATTGCTGAAAAACTATTCATCAGTGTACGCACCGTAGATGGGCATCGGAACAATCTTTTAGAAAAAACAGGGGCAAGAAACACCGCAGGTTTAGTCATTTTTGCTATTAAAAACAATCTGGTAAATCCTACGGTATTGTTATGAGGAGTGATTGAGGTGATGTATAGCTATAACAGTGTACCAAAAATTCTGTGGGATAAACGCTTATCATCCAACATAATTTCGGCAGAGCCTTGTAAAAGCGGCTGGATGGGCAATGTTTTACCCACATTCGTAATCAAACCATTCGTTAATTTGACATTGGCTCGATAATAATTATCAATAGATACAGGAACAAATTCAGAAATTTCCCCTTCCAAGAAACCAAATTCATCGTGTGGATAAGCGTCTAAGCGTACCAAAACTCGTTGTCCCTGTTTTACTTTCCCTGCTCCGTACACAGGTAAACGAAGTTGTACTTCAAAGTTTACCACTTTCGGAACAACTAACAACATCCATGCTTTAGGTTTATTTTCTACGCCTTTCAGCAAATAAGTTCTACCCGTAACTTTGGAAATAACTGGTGTTTTTTTCTTCAATTTATGGTCAAATTCCGTAACCAAGGTATCACCAACTCTGACATTTTGAGCATCTTTTACATTTGGTTCATAAGTAATATCAGGGTCAGTGGTGAACCAAGTGATTTTTTGGGGCTGTTCTCTGGCATTGATAAGAGTCTTAGCCACCAGGGTATCAGGATATTGAACCATTAGGGAGGTCATGAGAATAATTCCCAATGAAATAAAAATAACAGAAACTCCCCAGCGGATTACCCAATGAGGTACATAGCCAATGATTTCTTGCATTTCATCGCTACGTTCGGGAATATGTAAAACTGGTTCGGACATGATTTTAGTAAATAGTTAATAAAGAATAATTAATAGAGAATAGGTTGATAGAGAATAGATTAATAGAGAATAGGCTAATAGAGAATAGGCTAATAGAGAATAGGTTGATAGAGAATAGATTGATAGAGAATAGGTTGATAGAGAATAGATTAATAGAGAATAGATTAATAGAGAATAGGTTGATAAAGAATAGATTAATAGAGAATAGGTTGATAGAGAATAGCTTTTAGTTCTTCAATCAATTGTACATTATTCTATTTAAATTATTCCTTATTTACGCTGCTAATTCTAATTGATTTTTTACTAATTCAAAGTAGTATCCACGCTTGGCGGTTAGTGATTTATGCGTACCTACTTCTTTGATTTCTCCGTTCTCAAGTACAATAATTTGGTCGGCATTTTTTACCGTGCTAAGTCTATGAGCAATGACTACTACGGTTCTTCCTTGAAAGAATCTATCCAAATTTTCCATGATAACTCGTTCATTATTAGCATCTAAAGCACTGGTAGCTTCATCAAAAAAAATGTATTTGGGATTTTTATAGACTGCCCGAGCAATGAAGATTCTCTGACGTTGCCCACCGCTGAGTCCAGAACCAGAACGACCAATTTTTGTGGAAAAGCCTAATGGGAGTTTCTTGAGATACTCTTGCAAATTGGCTACTCTGACGGCTTCCAGAAGTCTTTCTTCATTAATTTTTTGTCCATCCACCGCAATATTTTTAGCAATCGTATCTGAGAAAATATACCCATCTTGCATTACTGTTCCACATTGCTGTCGCCAACCTTTGGCAGACATATCCATTAAATTCGATGAATTAACATAGATATCTCCTTCGGCAAGTCCATAAAATTTGAGCAATAGCTTCAGAAGAGTAGTCTTTCCTGAACCACTTGTACCCACAATAGCCGTTACTTTGCCTTCGGGAATAAGCATATTTAGATTTTTCAGAATTAAAGGCGAATTAGGTCCACCATATCTGAATGAAACATTTTGTAGGATTAATCCTTTGCTACGATGTTCACTTAAATGACTGATTATCTCTTGATTATCCTCAAAAGTGGCGGCATCGTTGGTCAGTTCTTCGTTATACTTGCCTAATAAATGCTCTTCATCCAATTCTTCATTAGGTTTATTATGAATCTCTCCAAGTCGCTCTAAACTAATTTTAGCATCCTGAACGCTTCTCACGAAAGTCATCAACTGGGTAAGAGGTCCATTCATTTGTCCGATGATATACGATATACTCAACATTACCCCGAGCGTAATCTTATTATCAATTACTTGGGTAGCTGCTACGTAGGAAATCATAATATTTTTGAGCTGGGTCAAGAATGTTACGCCCATTTCTTGGTATTGTTCCAATGCCAAACTTTTAATATTAATTTTAAAAAGTTTGGCTTGAATACGCTCCCAGTCCCAACGGCGAGCTTTTTCACAGTTATTCAGTTTTATTTCCTGCATACCCGTAATCAGCTCATAAATACTATCTTGGTTTTCACGCATTCGCTGAAAGCGATTATAGTCTAAGTGTTTACGTTGTTTCAAGAAAATCATAATCCATAATACAGAAAGAACGCTACCAACCATAAAAATTCCTAAGAGCGTTGTACTATAAAACCCCAAAACCACCGAGAAAACCATCAAATTGATGATTGAAAAGAAAGTGCTGAGCGTTGTACCTGTTAGGAAAGCCTCTATCCGATGATGGTCTTGAATACGTTGTGTAATATCTCCTACATTCTTAGTTTCAAAAAAACTAATAGGCAATTGCATCAGTTTTACCAAAAAATTAGAAATTATCGTAACACTCACACGGGTACTAATGTGTAGTAAAATCCAGTTACGAATCATATCAACGGCTACACCACCAAAGAATAGCAGTAATTGCGAGAGTAAAATCAGGTGAATAAAACTAACATTGTGACGATGAATACCAAAATCAACCAGACTCTGCGTGAGGAATGGGAAAATCATACTGAGGATACTCCCGAAAATCATTCCTAAAAATACTTGGGCTAAATATTTTTTGTAAGGTTTAAGATAGGAGAATAAGAAACTAAATCCTGTTTTACTTTGTGGCTCATCATCGTCTTTTTGATAAAACTCAGGGGTAGGTTCAAGTAACAAAGCAATGCCTTTCTTATTTCCATCACTCAACCAACATTTAAGAAAAATATTCTTATCCACCACTACCAAGTCGTGTCCGGGGTCAGCTACTACAAATTTATCTTCTTTCCCTATCCATGGTAAGAATGACCAAAAACTTTTTTTTATATCATACAACACCACAAAATGTTCTTGATTCCAGTGTAAAATAGCGGGGAGTGGAGCTTCCTCAACAAGTTGTTGATACCCAATTTTAACTTTTAAAGATTTAAAACCAATCTTCTCTGCCCCTTCACTAATACCTTGTAAACTCACTCCAGAGCGAGTTATATAACAATTTGCTCTTAAATAATCTAAGGAATAATCTTTTCCATAATAGGCTGCCACCATTTTTAAGCAGGTAGGGCCACAGTCCATAAAATCAAGTTGTCGGAAATATTTATATTTTGAAGGTATCATCAGAATCAATTATTTTCTTGATTGGTTTTCAACTACAACAGTAATAATCTTTTGTTTAGCTCTACAAATTGAAACACCAAATCCAACGGTGTAAAATGTGTATCCAATTAGTTCTAAGTCAAGTCAGTAACTTCTATCATATATAGTAAGCGAAAGACAAACAGGTAAATTACTAAAAACCAACAACTTACAGGCTTTTGTTTTATAAACCTTAATCAGATAAATATAGATTCATTGGAAGTTACGATGTTAGACAACTTTATCATTATCAAAACAGAAGTAAGGTTTTTTTCTACCAAATCTAATTCAAAAGAGGGCGGTCTATTTTTATTTTCGACAAACGAGGTCTGTATTTCGATGAAATTATTCCAATATTAGACGAATAACCCATTTTAATACCATTTTTCATTTATAATATCTTTTGACTGAATTTAGAGCGATAATAGCTCCGCCAACGAATGATACCTAAAGTTCCTATGACTGCAGGACTGAGCCAAGCCACTAATTCTGGTAGATAGCCTTTATTATTTACGACGATAAATGCCGTTAGGGTAGCAATATATGAACCCGTCATGCGGGCAATGTGATTGAGCATCCAGTGCATATTTTCAGGCAAGACTTGTTTATTAAAAATCTGCCAGTCTGTCAGAACCAGACGAAAACAGAACATACTAAAAAAGCCTAAAGTAACCCATAAAAAAGTGTTATGATTAATGAAGCCCCATACCGAAATACCTGCCATAATAGTAGCGAATAGAAAAGCCGTATAGAGAGCTATCCAGTCTATTAGTTGAGGATTCATACCCAACTTCATTTGTACTAATCGTCTGCCAGTGAAGGTATTGTAAAAACTAAAAATGGCTATACACTCCAAAAAGATAAGTTTCATTTCTGGTCTGAATCTGAGTAGTGCCGAAATGAAAACCAAAAACATAGCCCAATAGTAAATTTTACCTGATTGAATGTGTAACATACTACCTTTTTCTGAAACCATTGGTACTAAACCTATGATAAGGGCTATTCCACCAGCAATTATGTGTATCCAAAGAACTATTTGTTGAAACGCTTCCATCATTTTATTAATTTAGTGTTTGTAATTCCATCACCATTTTACCTAAATTCTTCCCTGCAAATAAGTCAATCAGAATAGCATGAAAGTCGTCGATACCACCTTTTACTACATAGTTATCAGGATTTAATAGTCCTGCTTGAATCCAATTTTTAATTTCATTTCGAGCTTCATCAAATTGGTGGTAGTAATCAATATTAACAAAGCCTTCAATCTTAGCACGGTTTACTATCAAACTCAGGTAGTTAGCGGGTCCACGCATAAATGCCATATTGTTATATTGAGACGCTGCCCCAGAGAGTATGACTCTACCTCCTTTGCTTAAACAACCTAAGAGTGTATTTAGAATATCTCCTCCAACATTATCAAAGAAAAGTTGTACTCCTTCTGGACAAATGCCCATCAGTTCATCTTTCCATTGAGGGTTTTTATAATTAATGGCATAATCAAAATTAAAATCATGGAGCAGCCCTTGACATTTTTCATCCGAACTGGTAATGCCAATTACTTTACATCCTTTGATTTTGGCTATTTGTCCAGCAATTGTACCTACTCCACCTGCCGCCCCAGAAATAACAACGGTTTCCCCTGCTTGAATTTTTCCAACGGCTAACATACCAAAGTAGGCTGTCATACCCGGAATACCCAAAGCCCCTAAATGGGTAGGTAATGGCAAATTATTTTCTTTGATTGAATACACATAAGATTGTACTCCGAGACGCTGGGAAGAAGTAAAATTATAAAGAGTAGAATATTCCTGAACGCCTAATTCAGTACTTATATATTCACCAGCCTTAATTTCTGGGTACTTTGAATCAAGGACTAAACCAACGCCCATGGCTCTCATTACCCCTCCAATCTGAATGGGATTTATATATGACTTGCCTTCTGCCATCCAGCTTCTCATGGCGGGGTCAATGGATAAAAATTGATTCTTTACTAAAACCTCTCCATCATTCAAGGGTTTTATCGGAGTACTTTGAACAGCGAAATTAGCTTCTTTGGGCGTACCCATTGGTCTGGAAACTAATAATAATTGATTATTTTTCATAGTAATAATTCAGTTAGTTCAATAAATCATTTATTGTTTTTGAACGCTTATCTACACCCCAATTCAAGAATAATCCAAGATAAAAAAAGCGTCTGGCTAAAGGAGTAATTGCTTCACGAGTATTGTCACTGGCATAGCGATAACTAAATACTTGTTCATTCCCTAAAAGATTACTTACGGTAAAAGCCAATACAGATTTAGCTTTTAAAAAGTTACTCAAGTAGGCTATCGTCATGCCCGTATTATGATAAGCAGGGGTAAAATCAGTTAGAAAACCACTGGCAGGCTTTGTCGGATTATAGTAAGGTCTACCAGAAGCATAAGAATACGTAAAGCCAATATTTAAGGGTACTTTGGGCACAAAATAGTTTGTTACCAAAACAAATGTGTGAGCAGCTGCAAAAGTAGGCTGTACTTCACGAGGGTAGTTGAGGTACTGACGCTTGGTGTCTAAAAATGAGTATGATACCCAGTAGTCTATATTCTTAATTCTACCATTGTCTTTCCAAAATAACTCAAATCCTTGAGCATAACCTTTTCCAGTTGAAGTGGTATCTGTCAATGTCTGTACAAGGTTTGCATAGTTTTTTCTGTAAGCCTCGGCTCTGAATATAGTTGTAGGTGTTTCTTTCTGATACCCAATAATATAGTGGTCAGCCTGCTGAAATTTCAGTTTCTTATTTATCCAAAGATAATCGCTGTTGGCTTGTTGGTAGAATTGCCCAAAACTCAGGGTAAGTTTATTCTTGGGGGCAAAGGTGTAAAAAACCGAAAGTCTGGGTGAAACTTTTATCTCTTCTGTCAATGAGGAGGTTTCGGCTCTTACACCTGCCCTTGCTGATAGTTTTTGGGTTATTGAAAAGTTAGATTCTGTAAAGATTGCCTCATAATTTTCTGAATATTCATAACTTTTTTTGAGGGCATCGGATAGAAAAGAACGGTTAGTATTGTGATTATAGGTATGTTCTGCTCCGAGATAAATATCCATAGAATTATCTAACAACCAACGTAATACAATACGATTGTTGAGTTGGAAACCATTTTGTTTTCTTGCACCATTCCAAGTACGAGCGGCACCATCCCATTGCAGTGAGTCTAAACTGGATACATTATTCATAAAACTTGCCCCAACTCCTACATTAATAAATGTCTTACCGATTGCTCCAGCATAAGCTACACTGGCAAAGGCATTATCTGATTTTAAATTATACTGTAAATTCTTATTGAAGCGAGCATCACCAAAACCCGTTTTGTTTGTTCCGAGTGTTCCTAATATTTTCAGAATATTACCATCCTTAAATTTATACTTTGCATGAAAAATAAAGTCTGCGAATTCAGGTCCATCATTAAAATTGCGATTCTGTTTGACAATCCCGTAATAGGGGGATAAGTTTGAATAATTGATGGTTGCTCCAACAGATAGTTTTTCAGGTTTAAGAACTTTGTTGTATTCTAATGATGAGCCTATTGAACTAATATTTCCGCTGATAGTTGAGCGATTCGCAATAGTATTGGTTTCAAGCATCAATACTGACGATAAAGCCTGACCAAAAAGAGCAGAGAATCCACCCGTACTGAAGTAATTGCCCGAAAAAAGCTCTGGATTAAACCTTCCTCTTTGCGATACTTCTGGACTACCAGTGTAGAAAAAATTATTAGCATTAATACCATCAATATATACTTTTGTTTCGTCGTTAGTACCACCACGTACAAATAATCCCGTTGATTCATTGACAGTCTGTACACCAGGGGTATTCCTAAAGCCATTGGCAATGTCGGCGTTTGTTCCTCCCATTGCTCTTAATTCCATTGGGTGTAATTCCATGAGGGCTTTTTTCCCCAAAAAATCTACTTTCCGAGTTGATACTACTACATCATTTAGTAGAACGTTAGACTCTTTCATCTTGAAAGAAACTTCTACTATTTTTGTACTATCTGAAACGGTAATTATTTGATTTTGGGCATCTAACCCTACCATCTTTGCATATAGCTTAAACGTTCCTTTCTGATTAAAGTGGAAACTATAACTACCATCACTTTCTGTAGATGCTCCAGCAAACGTTTCTGAAACACCAACGCTTACTCCTTCTATGGCGTTACCTTTGGGGTCTGTTATCTTTCCTTTTATAATTGTTTGGGCGAGTGTTCCTGATACTGTTGCTAACCATACAATAATGGATAAAGAAACCCTCTGGGTGATATTTACTACATTTTTCATAGCCGTATTTTTTAAAAATTCATTAAAAGGTTTAGGATATTAGTCACGTATAAATCTCGAAAAGAACACAACCATTTGATAGTCAAACACTTTAACTTCTTCTGTAAAATTTACACATAACTTAATAATTGCAGAAAAACCTCTAAAAATACCTGATTGGTTAGGTCTGTCTTATCAAAATCATTGTTGGCTTCTACAAAATCAAAGCCTATGATTTGTTTTCCTGCTAAGGTTTTATCAAATAATTTTTTCATTTCCCTCAGATTAAAGCCATTTGGAATTGGGGTTGCTGTTCCGGGGCAAACCGTTGGGTCTATTACATCTATATCAAAGGTTACGTAGTAGGGTACATTCTTGGGTAAATCAAATGTTTTGGGTGTAAAAAGTTTTTCGCTTATTTCGTGTCTCCAAAAAATATGTTGTTTCTCAGAGGATTTTTCGTTGATATTAGACATTCCTCTAATACCAAATTGATACACGTTTTTAACTTGTGGCAATGCTAAAGCGTGTGTCATGAAGTTCCCATAGTGATGCGTTTTGCCCCAATGATTGATATTATCGTATCGAGAAGTATAGGTATCCGTATGAGCATCAAAATGAATAATATGCAAATTAGGATAGTGATTGGCAGCCGCTTTTATCAATGGAAAACTGATGGAATGGTCTCCTCCAATAAAAGCTGGTGTCTGCTTATTTGCCCATAACTTATCTGCAATTTTGTACATTTTCTCATAAATAAACGCTGGTGACTCGTTGGTACTTATAAATAAATTTCCGAAATCTACTAAGTCATTTTTTGAAAATTTACTTTGCAATCTCTTAGCCGTTTCAGCGTCAAAACATTGAAAATTTGAACGCCCCAAATAATATCCTGCTTTTTGGCTATATTCTCTAATTTGGAAAGGGAATTCTCCGCCACCTGCAGATTTACCATTACCCTTACCAAATGGAATACCCACCATTACATTTTGGGCTTTTTTATGATAACCGCCTACGCCAAATAATCTATTTTTAGCTGCAATAACATCAATGGTAAATTGTTCCCAACCTTCTTCAGAAACCTGTACCAACAATTTATTATCCAACAGAAAGTCAATGGTTTTAGTAATATTTTCCTCTTCAAGTCCGAATTGTAATAATAAATTATCTAAACTCTCTTGATTTCTGAAAAACAGTAGAATTTGTGCTACTAATGGGCTTACATCATAACTTTTGCCATTAACAATATTGTGTATGGTGCTTTTCCCGAGGGATTCCAGTATGGTAATATCCAAATAAGGAGATTGCATATAAACTGGATTCTTTGAGACAACAGCGTTTGAAGTTTCCATGATATTACTTTCTTTTAGTTGCTAAGTAATTAACTACGTACCCACGACTCATCGCATAATAGCTTTTTGCAAAAAATAAAAATAAGCCAATATTAAGCGTTGAGCGAAGGAAAGGCTCGAAGGTACACACCGAACAATCAGTAACTAAATTCCAGAGGGTGCGGGGATAAGTACCTAATTGACCGAAGAAGAAGGCAAATGCCCAAATCATAAAATAAGCTAAAAAGATGTATCTGCCAATTGAATACACCATCAGTGGTATATTACTAAGTTTCACTTGTTGAGCTTCTTCATTAAACTTGAATGGTAATTTCGGGATTAACCATTTTAAAAGTTTAGTGAAATAAGTCGTCGATTGTTGTTTTAAATTAGGGATGGCAAAAATATCACTGTACAACCAATAACCATCAAATTTCAAAAATGGTATCACATTAATTAAGATGGTTGCAATATTAATCTGAATTAAGTACCTAAACGTACTAACATTGTCTAAATTTCCGAAGTTGATGTATATACCATAAATCAACCCTAAATTGATAAGCAACTGAAAGTAAATACCTCCTAAGTTTACAATTACTCTTTTAATTTTACTAATTCGCCATACTTCGGTAACATCTGTATATAAAACAGGAAAGATAATGTATAGCCCAAAACCTATTTCTTTAGACTTTACCCCAAAACGATAGCTGGCTGCCGCATGACCTAATTCGTGAATCAATAAAATACTAACAATAATGGGATAAAATGAGAATATGTATTTATACCCTCGCAGACAGTCGCCCGTGGCGGCAGCAGAAGCATTGTATGCCTTTACATAATGGTCTAACGACAGCAATTCATTCATTAAAACCACATTAGCAATGATGGCTAAAATAATGACGGGGAAAAATGCCCAAGGACTAAAAAGTACTTGAAATATTTTCAAAAACCACTCATAATGACTTATATCAAGCATTTTTTTTCTAAAATAAATACCACCCATTTGAGGAGTAGCTATTTTACTATTGGTGGTGGGTATATCAAAGACTCCGAGCGGAGTTAATTTCTCGCTTACAATAGTTTTTAGGTCGCTTCCTGAATATAGCTCTTGCCCAGACCTTAAATTAATTTGTTGAGCTATTTCTTCGTAGCTCTGTTTATTAAAAATCCCTTGTAAAATCAAATAGACCATTTCTCCTACTTTATAAGGGCGATTATTAACTGTTAATAAGAAATATCGTTCAGCTCCCGAACCTTCAATTTCTTCTATTCGATACGAACTGGTTTGAATTGGTAACATAGTTTTGAATGATTTCGGAATGTAAAATATTATTTTTTTTAGTAGAGGATGTGTAAAAAGTTATTAAAACTTTTGCTTATTGTAGTATTACAATACGTCTATAGGTAGCTTATTATATCTTGGAATTGAATATTATTTATTGTCAAATTGCTGACTAATTTCATGGTTGATTGCAGCATTTAATTGACCCATTTTTCCAAAAATATGGTTACTCACTATGAATATTCTAAAAACTTTTTACACCACCCACTATCTATTGTGTCAATTTAATTTCCATCGAAACCGATTAAAAAAAGGTAACGGTGGTGTCAATACGCTCAACAATTATATGAGTAAAAGGAGCAGTTTTTAAAGATTAATATCAGTAGTAATCTTTTATAAAACGGATTGATTTAGATAATTAAACAGCACTAACTTCTACTTTTACAGTAGCACCATCACCACAACGAGCTGAGTCTAAAGCGGCAACAGTAGTTTCAAAACGGTCTTCTAATTCTACAATAGAAAGACTTGCATTTGGATTAGTATTCATCTTCGAATAAATTTAGAATGTTAAAAATCGTAATTATATTATGCTTCGATAGCCGAAACTTTTACGGTAACAGTAGCATCATCGCCACAACGAGCTGAATCTAAAGCGGCAACGGTTGTTTCAAAACGGTCTTCTAATTCTACAATAGAAAGACTTGCATTTGGATTAGTATTCATCTTTGAATAAATTTAGAATGTTAAGATTAAACCTGTACTGTTACAGTAGCATTATCACCACAACGTGCTGAGTCTAAAGCGGCAACGGTTGTTTCGAAACGGTCTTCCAATTCTACGATTGTTAAGTTTTCTGAATTAGTATTCATCTTGATAAGAGTTAAATGATTATTAGATAATTAAAAAAATTAAACGGCTGATACTTTAACAGTTACGGTAGAATTATCACCACAACGAGCTGAATCTAAAGCAGCAACAGTAGTTTCGAAACGGTCTTCTAATTCTACGATAGAAAGACTCAAGTCTTGATTAATATTCATGATTGAATAAATTTAGAAAGTGAAAATTAAACTTCAACGGTTACTTTTGCACCATCGCCACAACGAGCTGAGTCTAAAGCAGCAACGGTAGTTTCAAAACGGTCTTCCAATTCTACGATTGTTAGAGCTTCTTCTTGATTTGGATTCATTTTAAAAAAGATTAGAATGTGAATAATTATTTTATTTCTACATTAGCACCATCGCCACAACGAGCAGTATCTAAAGCGGCAACGGTTGTTTCAAAACGGTCTTCCAATTCTACGATTGTTAGAGCCTCTTCTTGATTTGGATTCATTTTAATAAAATTTAGAAAGTGAAAAAATAATACTAAGCGGCTTGTGTTTCGCTGCAACGAGCAGTGTCTAAAGCGGCAACTGTTGTTTCAAAACGCTCTTCCAATTCTACGATTGTTAAAGCCTCTGAGTTTTGGATGTCCTTTTCCATTTTTTCAGTTAAAGATTAAGAGTTAAACATTTATTTACCCTAAACGGAAGGTTTGATCAGTCCTTCTACCCGCATGCTGGTTTGTTTAGTTCATCATTTACACCCATGTTGATTGGGCGGCTTCCAAATAACCTACACTACTGCTACGGCATTTTCATTTACTTTCGCCACAATCACTTCACTGAGTGTCTGTACGTTTTGGAAGGCTTCTTCATTGAAATCAGAAGGGAATAAACAATATTCATCTGCCAATTTCGAGGAAATTTCTAAGATTGCTAAAGAGTCTTGAATAACACCGGGGTGCTCTTCTGTACCAAAAAATGGAGTTTCGTCGGTAAGTTCTACTACGTTACCTTCGGCTTGCAAGATGTCTAAAATGATTTCTTTTACTCTTGCTTTGATTGCAGTTAATTCTGTCATGACTTTAGAGATTTATAGTTAAAAAGTTATTAAGTTACTGATTATTAGTTCATTACAAATATAATTCTTTGTCTTTCGTAAAGCTATTCGTTAAAGTTATAATTCATTCTTCAACGGTATAACTTATTCAAGTAGTGGCTTTTTTATTTCCATTTGCCATAGAAAGTTGTAGTAGTTCTGAGATAGACAACTGTAAAAGGTCTGCAATGGAAATTCCGTAAACTACTACAATTTGCTGGAGGTCAATGAGCGACGGTTGTGTTTGCCCTGTCTCTTTTTTGCTGTAAGCCGCTTGGCTTATGCCCAACTGAAAAGCAAGATATTCCTGCGAATACCCATATACACTTCTGAGTGTCCTGATTTTGTCTGGTAACTTTTCCATAGTTCATTATTTTAGGTTATTACATCACATTTAATATTTTTTTCAATGATATTCAAAATAGCCTGATGATGGTCAAATAGGAAGAAGTGCCCTCCATTCATTACATAAAAATCAATCGGAGTCCCAAATTCCTTCTGCCACATCCATGCTTGTTCTGGTGTATAAATATCTTGGCTTCCAATCAAAACGGTTGCTTCAATCATCAGAGGGCTTTCAGCACCCAATGTATAATCGTATTTTTCTAAAGCTAATAAATCCGCTCTTAGTACTTTCTCATAGGCGTTTAATAGTTTGGGAGTTTGTAGTAATGTTTCTATTTTACCATCCATTTCCAAAATTTCTCCGATGATTTCCTGCTGGGTCATGTGTTCTGCATTTCTAAAACGTTCAGGAATACACGCCCCTCCTCTACCAGATAAAAATAAATGTTGGGGCATTGGTAAATCTCTTTTTTGTATTTCTACCGTTAGGAGGTATGCTACTAAACTTCCCATACTATGCCCATAAAAAGCATAAGGTTGGTGTAAATTAGGTACTAATTTTTCAAGGAAATCGGCTACAATATCATGAATATTGGTCATCAGAGGCTCAAAAATTCGTTTACCTCTTCCAGCATAATCCAGTGATTTCCAACGTATGCCTTCGGGGGCATTTTTTATGAAATCATTATATGAATACTGGCTTCCTGCTGCAAAAGGAAATCCATAAATGGTTATTTCTGAAGATTCCATATCAACTATTCAATTGATTTATTGTTATGTTACTTATGTTTACTTGATGTTCTGATTTGGTATCAACAGCTAAGAAACAATAATACCCTTGGATAATATTTTGCTCTATCAATTTCACCTTATGATTTTGGTAAAGCATCAAATCTGTACACTCATATTTAAAATCGGTTAATTTGGCTCCTAATTCAAACCCAAACCCTTTATAAGCTGCTTCTTTTTTACTCCAAACCTTCAAAAAGTCTTCTGAATTAATTTTATCCTTTTCATAAGTATCTAAAAAAACACCTTCAATTCCTTTTTTAAATGGTATAATCTGCTGTAAGTCAATACCAAAATTTTGATAGGCTACCCCACAAACTACTAAATTGTTGGAATGTGAAATATTAAAATGAATAGGTGAATCTTCAAAATATGGTTTCCCATTCGTTCTGAAACTAATGCTTTCTGGTAATTTTTCTTGAATGTATCGTAACCCGTAAGCTAACAGATGTTTAGAGAATATCGAAACTTTCTTCTGCCTAAAATTTAAACCATTCAACGGTTTTCTCTTTAAGTGAAATGGGGCAGAAAAATGCAATAATTGTTCTTCTTGGGTGAAGTCTGAGGTATCTAACCAAAAAATATGAATACCATTATTTTTCATTGAGCATAGCATTAGTTTTTAACACTTCTATCTTGAACATTTTTTTAGCTTTTGCCCCAAAATTTTCTACTAAAACTTGATTTACTTTTTCCAAATCAATGATAAAATCATACATGGCTACCACTTTTATCGTAATGCTATACCTTACTTTTTGGATTGAAATCTTTAAAAAAGGAAAGTTTTTATACAAAAGATTCTCAATGTCTCGATACCAAAAAGATTGTTTATCAATTGAAAAATGATTATCTTTTCTACCTAAAATAAACAAGTTCCCCTCAGTATCTACATAACCTAAGTCTTTAGTAATCACCGATTTAAATGGGACTACATTCGTTGGTTTCCGTACATTAAAGTATCCTGACATTACCGAAGGGCTATGAATTTTAATAACCCCAACGCCTTGACTATCTGGATTTTTCTGAGCCACTATTTCTATTTCAACACCTTGATTTGCCCTCCCGACAGACTCTACATTAGGGTGTTCAGGATTTGAAACTATATTTGTGGCTACTCTGGGACCTGCCTCTGCTAATCCGTAGGTTTTTACTACTTTACATTTAAAAATATCCATTACTTTGGTTATCGACGAGGTTTCTATTCGATTACCACCGATGGTTAAAAATTTAAGCGATGGACAATCTATTTGTAACATTTTTTTTGAATACAAATAATTAATCTGGCGAATCATGGGTGGTACCATAAATAAATTTGTTACCTTAAAATGATTCAGAATTTGTCCAATTTGGGTAAAGAAAAAGACGGTGTCTAAGATAACTAAACTTGCTCCCATATAAAGATGGCTTAGGAACTGTGCTACCAAACCATAGGAATAGCCCAAAGGTAGAATCAAAGCCGAAACATCATTCGTAGCGATGGATAGTGCTTTACAATTTGATTTTACGTTAAAAAGTGTTCCTTGCTCTGTAAGTTTCACAATTTTTGCTTTGCCACTACTACCAGAACTGGTAGCTAAAAAAGCCGTATCTTTCAGTTTTTTTGTATTTACGTATTGATTTATATAACATTCTATTCCTTCGTGCAAATTAGTTTGCTTGAAATGGTCGAAACTCTTGAAATATCTATGAACACTTGCATTATTGTTAGGTACTAAATAGTATTGGATGTTCAAATCGCAGAGGTTTCCTAACGTTTCTAACTTATAATTAATGATAAAAGGAATTGCTCCGTATTGCCAAAGAGCTAAAAAAGTAATACAAATACTGATGCTATTCGGCGAGCAAATAGCTACTACATCCCCTTTTTGAATACCAACATTGGCAAAATCAGTTTGTAGCTCATCTACTCGTTCCCATAATTGATGGTAAGTAACCGTTTGATTTTTCTCAACGATTGCTAATTTATCATTCAGTTGAGCAAGTTCATGACGATGACGCAATACTTCTATAAATCGCCTTGGCTGGGCATCTTTCGTCAAGATTGGAAATAATATGTGTTGCGACTCGGACATTTTCAATGAATTTAGGGAATGTGTACCTGATGGATATTCGTTTATTCTTAGTTTTCGGTTAGGAATTTTCAGATTTTACAATCACAAATACTAATGCTCAAACCTCAACAATTCCTGCCTAAATAATATTTTAGTTCATGGTAATGGTAATTGTTTTGTCACGTTCTAAGACAAAAATCATATCTTCAAATTTGGGTGGTCCAAAATTGGCTTTTACATCATTAGATACACCCCAACTTTCTTTTGGAATACCAAAAAAGCCTGTATCCATTTTTTTGTTGTCATTTTCGTCATGGAATAAACGAACGGCATACTTACCAATGGCAACATTCTTAAAAACAACTTGTGTTACATTCTTAATAATTTTTGCCGATTGTTGTTGTATGGGTCTTTTGGTAGGGTCTTGAAGAGATATGTAAGCAGTCCCTTCATCACTCTTGAAGTTCTTGATATTTACCACTAATGTAACTGTACCCCTGTCTGATACGGGAGTTTGAGCTTGGAGCGTTCCGTAAGCTATCAATAATGCGAGAATAAGTAATTTTTTCATTTTTATAAATATGTTAGTTTAAATAGATTTAACTCCAGAATCGTTCTGTTCAGAACGTATTTAAGTACCATTGAGGCACCGCCTCGCAGACATAATGTTGGTTATTTATTGGATATAGTTGAGAGCTTTGAGGTTGCATTTCGACAATTCTGATTGCCGATAATGTCTTCTTAGCTTTTAGATAAATTTTTCTTAACATCTCTACCAGCAAGGGATTATCCAAGTGGATATATTGTGGTTTTCTGTCATCTGAATTTACCCCATCAATATTCACAAAAACCTCTGATGGCAAATTCAACTCATCTTTAATTCTTTGCAAAATTTTATAGAATTCAAAGCCCTCTGTATCCATTAATTGCTCTGTATGCCATTGGAAGGGTAAAATCCAGGTTTTCCGCTGAATGATGAGACGGTCAGATATTTGTATTCTTGGTAAGTAATAATATGCTTGAGTTGCCCTGAATTTCTTGCTTGCGATGGTATTAAGCATCTTACAGAATTCTCCCAATTTAGGGTGTTTAAACGTAGAAAACTGGTTCACAAATTCATATAAAACTGACCTTTTAGCTTGAAAACCCATATCAAACACCACTACTATCTGCTGAGACTTAGGGTGAAATATTCGTAGGGTACTATCTATTTTTTTGATAGTTAATTCGCTCACGGGTATTTTATTCACCTTCCCTTGCAAGGGGTGTCCTGCTGGATTTATTAACTGGCAAGGCAACAATGGCTCATGAATGTTAGCATTATGAAAAGTATCGTCACTATTCTCTGCGAGAAGTAAATCTTCTGAAACACTTTTGTTCCAAAGCTGTAACTGATGAGTAATTTCTGTATCAAAACCTTTCAAAAATCTGCTATACATTCTACCACAACCTTCTAATATCCCATTCAATACACCACTTAATTGCCCTTGTTCGTTCTTGAAATATTGTATAAAAATGCTCTTAGAAAGTGTGTTCTGTTCGCTAATAGGCATTTGGGTATATATTAAATCTGAGGTATTAATATTAATAATTTCATGATTATCAACTAATTGCTCCCAAATTTCTAATAGCGATTCGCTAAGCGAAATTGTATTTTGCCCCGTTGCCGACTCCTTCTGTAATAGATACGCTTCAAAAAATTTTATCAGTGGTACTTCATCATTCAATTCATTAGTCAAATGTTCCCAAATATCATTGAATAATACATTTAATGGATGTGGGAAATGCGTAGCAACGTATTTACTTAAATCTTCAATCCATTTTGCAATTACCAATAAGTCACTCTGCGGAAGTGTAATGGAGGAATTTGGTAAAAAAACATCTTCAAAAAATACTTGTTCAGGCTTTATCTTCAAAAACTCATCTATAAATGGCTTTATGGTTTCTTGTTGCTCAAATAATGATAAAGATTTTTGATATGCTGTTAATAGCTTAGCTCGTTCTGTTTCATCTGCCTGTGCAATTTTTGCTTCAATATCAATCAGTGTTTGTAAAAAGATGATTTGTGGGTGAATAAAAGCGGGTTTAATCCAAGCATGGGTTTGCAACCACTTCAATAATTGATGACTCCACTGTACATCATACGCCTCAATGGGAAAGGTTAGATTAATTAATCCCATTTCCAAGAGTTTATCCAAATATTTAATAATTGTTATCTCATCAGAATTGAATTTTCTCAAAATTTTCAATACAGTTTGTTGATACGATTTTCTTTCGCTCACAATCTCTAAAATGAATTGTATTGTACTCGAAAAAGGTAAACTTCCACAACGGACTGAATCAGATTGTTGCACAGCAAACTTAAATTTTCCATCCACTACTGTTACACTCGGATTAACCGTAAGAAGCTGAAAGTATTTTAAAGTTTGGCTTCTTAATATCAGCCCTTGAAAACACTTCAAGAGCCTAATATTCAGCGAAATACTACTTTGGGGAGTTCCCAATAACTGATTATCAAATGAGACCCCATCGGTATCTGGTAGCTTGGCAAAACTTAAATGTGTAAAAGTACTGTACGGAGACGTTTTCATACTCATTCGGGTATAATATCTCAATATTCCACCTTCGATTTGCAATTCTTTCTTACGAAAATCCTTTACCTCAGTATTGAGATAATTAGTAATTTGTTCTTTCAAAATCAAACTTGAAAAAGAGATTCCTTTCAAAAACATATCATCTTTAATAAGTTTTTGAAGTTGAGTTCTTGAAAAATACAAGGACTCAGCGTAAAGAATCTTAGTATTTTCCTCTTCTTCAAAAATCTGCTTTTTCAGCGTAAGTAAATCCTCTAATTGTTGTATTAATTCGTCTGAAAGATTACTAAGAGCAAAATCAAAATCTTTGGCTTTAACATTTCGGTCATTGAAAATATCCCGACGTAAATTCTGTAAAAGTTGTTGCGTTTTAGGCTGTTCGTCAATCCCTTGTATGTAACACAATAATTTTTCACAAAATACTTCCTTACGTTTTTGTAAAATAGCTAATTTTCCTTCTGAAGATATGATATTATTAGATACTGACATATCTCCTACCAACTGACCAATAGTCTCTGTTGGATTACCTGCTATTCGCAACAATACATGAGGGAATAGCGTAATTTGTGTTGCTATTTTAGGAGGAGTTTTCATCTGATTGTGACGTTTCTTTGTGTTCAATAATATCACATTTAACAAGCATAGCCAAAGCACTTCGGGCAACGATAGTAATCGCTACGGGATGAAGCCCGAAGTGAACAATAGACTATGAGGGTTAATCTTCTTCGAGCAACAGACGCACGGTTTTTAGCCAGTTGGTCAATTGTTTTTTGTCATTACTGCCACTATCAAAAATGGCTTGTTCTGCTGATTCATCAAAAACCATTGAGTAACTACCACCACGTACTTCGTCGGCAGCAGAGAAATCTAAGATTGCGTCTTCGTCAAATTGATTAAGATGCTTGATTGTTAAGTCTTTATTTTTCATCGTCTGTAAAGTTTAAACAAGAATATTATTATGAAATAATTTTGTAATCCATTCTCCTTCAAAATTTTGCACTAAATCTTGTGTATTTGAAGCATTCAAAAGGGTGATTTGGGATAATTTTTCAAAATCAGTTGAATCTAAGGGGTAGGCTCGGTATGTTTTCTTATCGAACAGATACCCTTCATCATTTAATTTAAAAATGCCAAATCTTTTAAAATGAAATTTCAATGTTTCAGGCATTTGCTTACTTTCAATACTATCAAGAGGCAAACGTTGGTCTGAAACAGCTAAGAACTTATGGAAATAAAACCAACTTTCCCATTGGTCGGGATATTCACGGAGGTATTTTTCAAGAAATCCATATAGTTTCAGCGTAGTTGTTGAAACGTAATCTACCTGCGAAATCCCTTGGGTATTGGGGCTAATTGGTTCATCTGCAAAATACAGAGGTACTTCTACCCCATTAACAGTTTCATAATAAGAAATAATAGGTATGATAGGTATTCGCATGGCAAAAGAAAGAGTAGCAATCCCTGTTCTGGAATAAATATCTTGTTGCAAAAACCGTAATTTTAGTTGTTTTTCAGTACGATTGTACAACCCTCCTACCCCTGTATTACCATCTAAAAAAATCAGTACCGAATACCCTGCTAATACTGCCATTGCCATGTTCTTCCCAATTTCAGGGTTTTCAGCTTCTAATATCTTTACACTCACTTGCGAGCTATTGTGTTCGTTTAATTTCTGAGTTACTCTCTCAATGCTCTCTTTTTGTTGATTGTGGGTCTTTTTATCAACCACCAAGGCAATCGGATATCCAGCATTAAGTAACATGGCAAAAATCGCTCTGTATCCTCCTAAATGATACGTACAAAATATTTTAGGTTTTTTCTGTACGCCCTGTTGTAAAAATTCTGTATTTCCTTGTACTCTCATGTATTTCATTGAATCTAAATCAACGTAGTTGAAACTACTGGCACTTAGCAAATGATTAATGAGGAGTTTGTGGTAGATATTTTCATAGGCACGTTCGGGTATTTCAGGCATGAAATTCGCTAAATTAGCCGTTAAGAATTCCCAATCTTTTAACTGGTATTTCGCCTTTTTCTCTTCTTCACGAGATAATACCTGACGATACGCCGCTTGGTATGCTGCCTTAAAAGTAGCTCCGTGTTGTTGATAAAAACTTGACTGATTTGTTAGATTTTCCATTCTCTTATTTTTTTAGAGCCACCGTTACTGTATTTCCTCCCATGTGAATAGAGTTTACTAAAGCGATGTCATCATCTTCAAAACTGTAACTAACTGCTAATTTGGGGGCTGCTCCATTCAAGCCTACTTGCTGAGGATTATAACCAGAACCAACAACTGTATCATTTTGTAAACATAATGCTCCGGTAATGAGAGAAGTAATTGGCGATGAACTAAAGCCTTCACCAACCGCTCCTTTTACAGTAGTGTAAAATGGTTTGGTACTATTCTTCCATAAATCATTAATGACTGGAGCTTCATATTCTCGAACATTCCAAGGCATTCCTGATGCTCCGACGATGAGCGAAACTTGTTCTAAATCTATCTGACGACTTTCGCTGAAATCTACCAAATGTTGTTTTAATGAATCTGCCGAGCGGTCGTATATAAAATCTTGATAGGCTTCATCACCCGAAACGTGATAGTCGAGCATTTGGGCGTATATTTTAGCCCCTCTTTTTTGGGCATGGCTTTCTGATTCTAATACTACAAAAGAAGCTGCCTCACCATAAACCACTTTTCCTTCTTCATCTACCAAGGACTCGGCAAAGGTTCTTGTTTTACCATTTTTTTCAACCGATGGCAAGTATCCACGATATTGATTTGCCAAAATGGCTGTTTCACGAATTTCATCAAAACCTCCACAGATTACAATATCAGCTTTTCCAGCTTTTATGAGGTCGTAGCCATAACATACGCTGTTTTCTCCTAACAGAATAGAACTTGGACCTCTGAGCGTAAATGCCCTTGCTACATCTCCTAAAGCACAGTTAGTTGTTGTTTTAGTAAAAATAAATGGGCTTACTTTAGCAGGACCATCCTGAAAAAGTTTAAATAAGAACGCTTCAGCAGCTCCGTTAGAACTACAAGAAGTATCCAATACTAAACCTATTTGTTCTGGCGAAAGGCTTGCCAAATCAAGATTGGCATCTTCAATGGCTAATTTACATCCCATCATCGCTAATTGTGAATAGCGTAATGGAAATGGAGGTTTCAAATCAGTAAAGTATTCTGAAATTGAGAAATCGGCACATTTACTATAAAATACGGGGGTACTACAATCTAAATCTGGGGTATTCCACTCATCTTTTATCTGAATAGAAGATTCTCCTGCTTTCAATTTCTCCCAAAAAGGTTGTACACCTATACCTAACCCTGAAACAATACCACAACCTGTTATAACTATTTTTTCTTGCGTTTCCATCTGATTATTTGGTTAATTGTTTATCAAAACTGTAACTACCCCTTTAGCCGCTACCCCTCTTCCTTCTATCTCTACACTGGCGTTGAATACAGAAAAATTGAATAATTTTTGTTTGGGTTCTGCCTTAATAATGAGTACATCATTAGGAAATACAGGACGACTAAATGACGTATTCTCTATTTTAATGGCCCTTCCTGACTTGGCACGGGTTTCTGTGATTACTTCTCCTGCCAAAGAACGGCTGTGGAGATTTTCTAAACGACCAAAGATTCCGCAAGCCTGAAACATCATTTCAATCAGAACGATGCCGGGTAAAATGGGTTCGTTTGGGAAATGTCCCTGAAAAAACATACTATCAGGGTTTACCTCTGTACGTACTTGGATTGATTTTGCGGGGACATATTCGTCTATCTCATCAATCAAAAGCATGGGGGCTCTGTGCGGTAATAAATCTTTAGGATACGGTATGGAATAAGTAGCACTCATAGCATTGTAAATTTAGGGTTAATTATCAAAACGTTTAATTGCCATTGATGCCATACAGCCAGCAAATCCGAAAGAATTAGACAAAGCTCCTTCGTATTCGTAATCAAGGGCTTTATTTTGTACAATTCTTAAATTATCGTTTTCCTCAATCAATGGCGTAGTGATATTACAAGATGGTGGTACAAACCCATGGTGCATTCCTAAACTGGTAGCTATTAGTTCAATACTTCCTGCTGCACCTAAGGTATGCCCAGTCATTGATTTGGTAGAACTAAGATATACCGGTTGTTCACCAAATAGCTTCCGAATTCCGTTTATCTCCATCCCATCATTAGCACCAGTTGCAGTTCCGTGTGCATTAATATATTGAATTTCAGCAATATTCATATCTGCTTGCTTTAGAGCTTGTTGCATCGTTAAACAAGCGGTACTTCCGTCTGGATTAGGAGACGTAGGATGGTACGCTTCGTTATTGGCAGAATACCCTTTTATTTCACAGTAAATCTTTGCTCCTCTCTTTTGAGCATGGCTCAAACTTTCCATGATAACAAAGGCACTGGCATCACCAAGGGTAAGTCCATCTCTTTTCTTATCAAAAGGTTGGCATATTCCACGAGATAAAGACTGTAAAGAATTAAAACCTGCAAAGCTCAATTCAGAAAAAACATCTACTCCACCACTAACGCACATATCTATACGTCCATTTGAAATCATATCAAAAGCTCGCCCAATAGAATTAGTACCAGCAGCACAAGCCGTTGAAATAGTAGAGGTAGGTCCATTTAGTCCAAAATAACGAAGAACACTTCCTGTAATATTTGGAGTAGAAGCCTTAAAAATCAATTCATAATCTTCTTTTTTGAATATGCCATCAACTCGTCTTTTTGTAAAATCCATAAAAGGATAAGACCCTCCAATGGTGGTTGCCATGCAAATGCCCACCTTTCTACGGTTGATTTTATCTAAGTTGATAGCAGCATCAATCATCGCCTCTTCAACTACCCTCACGGATATTTCAGTAAGTATAGTATTATCAACCGCTTTCAATTCTTCAAAATACTCTTGGTCTAAAACACAAGCACTTTTGTTTTTGTAAACGGGAGATTCAGTAGGAAAACGTTCAGCAGCTATTGGTTTTAATCCAACTTTACCACTGTATAGGCTTTCTTTAAATTCTTCTTTGTTTTTTCCGGTTGAGCAACTAATGCCAATACCCGTGATTACTACTCTTTCCATGACGCTAAGTTTTCAGAGTTGATTTAGATTTTGAAATAATGATAGAAATCTTTATACTAAGCCTCCATCAATCGTAAGTTCCTGAGCGACAATATATTCAGGAGCGTCACAAATAAGATAAGAAACTAAACTGGCTACTTCTTGTACCTCACCTTTCCGAGTAAGTGCCGAAAACTGTGAGCGTGCAGATACGTATTCGTTTGATATATTTTTGGTCATATCCGTTTCGATGAGTCCCGGAGATACACAGTTTACTACCACACCAAATCTTCCTACTTCTTTGGCTAATGCTTTCGAGAAAGTAACAATAGCAGATTTAGAAGCTGAGTAAGCCGATTGCCCCGGATTACCTTTCTGACCTGACACCGAAGTGATGTTTACTATTCTTCCTTTTTTCTGAGCAATCATTTGTGGAACTACCGCTCTACAAGTATTAGTAACACTACCGATATTTGTTTTCATCACATTCCACCAATGGTCATCGGCAGACATTAAGAAAGGTTTTCCATCGCCTAAAATTCCTGCATTATTCACCAGTGCGTCAAAATTTCCATATTCTTTACGAATTTTTGCTGAAAAGGCAACTACTGACTTCAAATCACTCATATCACAATAGTAAGCGAATGCTTTTTGTCCTTTTTCTCTAATTTCAGCAGCTAATGCTTGTGCCTTTTCTTCGTTACTTAAGTAAGTGAAAATTACGGTACAGCCTCTTTCGGCAAGTGTTTCACAAATTGAACGTCCGATACCTCGTGAACCTCCTGTAACTAAAACAACTTTATTTTCCATGATTATTGTTGGTCAAGATTATTTGATATGTATATTGTAATAATGAGTCGGGCTGAATAATGAAGATTTCAAATTATAACACCTTTTATTGACTCTGTATATTTCTATTTATTAACTGTTGCTTTAGCTTGTAGATATTTCTTACAGGCTTCAATTTTTCTCAAAGTTGATTTCAACCCCCATGCTACCTCAAGCGTACCTTTTTTATCACCTTGTTTCTCAAAGAGACTTTGTGCTTTTTCAAACAGATTGAGGGCATCCTTTTTACTACCACCAAAAGCCTCGGGAGTGTTATAACTTTGCTGTCCTAATAAAAAATAAACTCTCGGATTATCAGGGTTTAGTTCTTGAGCTGTTTCTAAATTCGCTTGGGCATCACTTAGTCCTTCCATACCTCTTTGAAAAACATTTACTTTAATTCTGGCTAAAGCAATCATTGCTTTGACGCAATAAATTTCAGAGTTTTTCGGACTTAACTTTTCTGCTTTTTCCAAAAGCTCAGCAGCCTTATCGCAGAGAGGATCTACCTTGGCAATATCTTCAATATCAAATGCTGCCAAAACATTACAAAAAGCTGCATAGTAAAAAGGATGCCATTGAGTCACTGCAATATCAGCCACTCTATTGAAGTCATTGGCAACTTTCAAATTACTTTGAACCGACTCCGCAATATCCATTTTTACCATTAAATCTTTCATGGTAGTTTGATAGCTTGCTTCATCTTGTTGGGCAAATGTGCCTATACTGAACATGGTCAGGCAGGTAAAAAGGATAAATGTTACGTTCTTTTTCATGATGATTATTGTTATAGTTGCTGTATTTTAAAGAATATCTCTTCTGAGACGGTTACTACATAAATCAATAATTTAAAAAAGGTGTAGTCCAACACTATGGAATTAATTAACCCAATGATTCGTCTCATCAAGGTTGCTTTGCAGGTTTGAGGTTATTTTCTTACTTATCATTAAACTACCAAATTGACTCAAACAGTCAATACGTCACTTATACGTTCGCTTATATACGTTATTAATTTTTCAAAATCTTTACAATGAATAGAAGGGTTATCAAACCCCCTGTCTCTACTGTAACGATGAGTAATGTAGCCCCCACGACAAACCTCTACAACCGAGCAATTCTGACATTGCTGGCATAACGTTTGTTGGCTGTCAATACAAAATTTAATGAGTGGTTGGTTGAAAGAATCTTCAAGGGTGTGAGTCGTAATATTCAAATTGGTTTTTGTAAAACTATCTCCGCAGGCTTTTAAGCTATCTTGTGGTTCTATATCCCCATTAGTTTCAATAATAAGGAAAATATTATCTCCTTCACCAAAACTATCATATTTAACGTGTCCGCCTAATACTAAATTAGTGATATGATTAAATATACCTATTTGAGGTTTTTGCGGGTCTTTATCAAAAAACCATAAATCGAAAAGCTCAATTAACCAATCAGCGTAATTTATTTCATCAAACTTATAGCCTTTAGGCAGATTATCATACGTACCATCTGGAAACAAGAAGTTCAGATGCTTCACTTTCAGTTCTTTATATCCCTGATATAATTGTGCTGGGTTACTTTCAAGATTAATTACCGACAAGATTCCAGGTAGATACTTCAAATATTTTGATTGGTGCGTATTAGAGAATCCCTTTAAAGTAGCCATCAATGAACTTTTACCTTGATGGTCTATTCTATACTTATTAGCTACTTCAGTTAATCCATCAAGGCTAATACCAATTCTTACATCCAATGAACCTAAAACTCTACACCATTCATCGGTTAATAATACTCCGTTAGTTTGAAGAATATAATCAACGATGGTATAAGCAGGGAGCAACTCTTTAGCTTTTCTTACGAAGTTTCGGTAGAAATCGTATCCTACCAATAATGGTTCTCCCCCATGAAAGATAAAAGTAAATGTCTTGCTCCCGCTCTGAGTTAAATAGGTTCCAACTTTGTTTAGTAAGTTATTTACAATCGACTGGCTCATAAATTTGGGTTGAGCTTTGTAGGTCTCATCTCCCAAATTGTACATATAACAGTATTCGCAATTTAAATTACAACGACTGGCTACTTTCAAAACTAATCCTTTGATTGTTGCCTCGGTTTTCATCAGATAAAATCGTTAGAGTCTTGGTATATACCATTGATTTGATTAGAGGCTTCTTGTCTTATAAAAAAGGGATTACCTCCGCCTTCTCCATCATCTTGTTTTCCTCCTAATACTTCGGTAGCATCTATAAATCCCTCTTGGTTTAGTTTCTCTAAGGCTTTTCTGCGTGATTTCTTATCACTTCGTGCTATGGTGAAAATTTTCTTCATCATTGTTTCTAATAGTTTAAGATTCTAACAATATGGAGGGTAAAAACCATCTTGCATGCATTGATGGCTCAATTTCATACAAGGGAGTATAATCTTTATCGCCTCCTCTAACTTGTTGTGCTGCATCATCACTGACCATTTCAATAGCTGAATCTAAAAAACGTTTGGAGTCAGATTTATCAGCAATTCTTTCATAAAATGTACCTAAGGTCTTTTTCATAACAGTTACTTTTTTCATTCCAAATTTGGGATTAAAATAAAGACCATTGTTCATCTTTCGACTAACCTACTTATTTTTTCGACCAAAATAGGCTGATTTTAGAGTTTCTTTATTTTTTGTGAAGATGACACCAGTAAGATGCCGTATAAATTTTACTTTTTTCTGTAGAGTTAAAGTTTGTGATTGTTGATTTACTTACCGATAATTTTGAGGCTACATTTTTCATAGTGATAAAAGTTAAATTGGTTTGACAGAAGATTTTGATTAACAAGTGGGGCTGTGTCCCTCTTTGTTGATTCAAATGTAGCAGGCTTATCAAAGGCGATGTTACGTTTTCGATAAACCATCACCTTTTTTCGACAAACTATAAAAATTATTCTACTTTAACTTTAAAACTAAATTAATCGTGTAAATATTACGCTCATCTTTGATGCTCAATGTATAATCATTAGGGTACAAAGAGGCTAAACGTCTTCTCACATTGGTTAATCCTATCCCCCCCAAAGAGGTCTTCCGTTTGGCTGATACTTGGGTAGGTTTACTATTGACTACTTCAAAGTGTAATGTTTTTTCATTTAATTCCAATCGAACTTTAACAAAATTATGTAGGGTAGAATCTCCCATTCCATGCTTGAAAGCATTTTCAATAAAAGCAATCAGAATGAGTGGGGCAATATTGCCGTATATAACTCCAATAACATTAAATTCAATACTCGACTTCTTCAGGCTTCGTATTTTCTCTAATTCTATAAAATCTTGTAGAAATTGTATTTCTTTCTCCATACTTACTTCTGGTAAAGAGCTTTCATATAATACATAATCTAATAAATTGGATAATGATAAAATGGCATCTGGACTCCGTTTGTCATCTATTACAACCAAACTATAGATATTATTGAGTGTATTTACCAAGAAATGTGGATTTATTTGTAGACGAAGAAAATCTATTTCAAGTTGTTTTTTTTCTGCTAAGTTTTTAGCAAAATTTCGAGTAAACTTCAAGAAGAAAGCAGGTAATGATGTAGAGGCAATTTCATAGGTGTCAGACACAATAATAGGAACTTTAAAATAAGACCAAAAGCCCGCTTGATAATATTGTTGGATGTATCCGTACATTCGATTATTCTGGGCTGAAAGCCAATTATTCTCTATAATAAGAGCGGCTCGGGCATAAGAGATAATGGCTACCCAAAAATAAAATAAAACAATACTTCCTATAATCAATAAAATTTTATTGAAGCCAGTATGGCGTTTTGCAATATATGAAAATACATAGGCAAGTAAATAAAAAAAGGTGCTGTCCAGAACTGTTAGATACGTAGCCGTTAATATTCGGTAAACGAATGTTGAAGAAGGTAAGCCAATACCAAACCAAAAAGCAACAAACATTACAAACCAAAATAAACAATGTAATAATATTCTACGCTTGAGGCTTACTCCTTCTAAGGGGTATAGCCTAAGAAAAAAGTCTGAGAGTATTTCCATTAAACAGTTAAGTTACAATTGATGATACGATTATACTGGATGTAATGTAAATGATACATCAGTTAATGGGTTTAATTTTACTCATCAATAGCTCTTTATAATTCTGTCCTAATGGGATTTCTACTTTATTTCTAAGCTCTACAAGGCTGTTACCGCTATCCACTGATACTATACGGTCAGTAGCGATGATGTAAGATTTATGAACTCTTGAAAATTGTTGGTTAGGTAATGTATCTTCCATGCGTTTCATGGTAATATGAGTAACTATTGGGCGGTCTGAATTAGAAACAATAATTTTTACATAGTCTTTCAACCCCTCAACATAAAGAATATCTCTAAATTCTATTTTCATCATCTTACCCGATTCTTTAACGTACATTGCCATTTCCGCAGGAGATTCCTCAACCGAATTATTAATGTACATTCTTTGTACTTTTTCAACCGCTTTCTTAAATCTATCAAACGATACGGGTTTTTTTAAATAGTCAATAGCATCTAATTCAAAACCTTCAAGAGCAAAATTGGGATAGGCCGTAATGATAATAACATGGGGTTTATAACTGAGCATTCTGATAAAATCTAACCCAGAGAGGCGGGGCATTTCAATATCCGTAAAAATTAAATCAATCGTATTCTCTGCCAGAAAGTCTGAAGCATCAATAGCATTATCAAAAACTTCAACTAACTCTAATTCGGGAATTCTATTAAAATAATTACGCATTAGGTTTTGTGCGGGTTCTTCATCTTCAAGTACAATACAACGGATGGTTTTCATAAGCAAAAGGTTAACAGTGTTTAATCAAAGATTATATCCAAATATAACATATTCTTCTGATTTACAACAATGAAAAAAATCATATTTGATATTTTCGTCATTTATTATCTTAATTCATACCTTTACGCTTTGTCTAAGTATAATGTTTGTAGCAATTTTATTCCGCAAAATGACTCTACTAACAAGTAAATACTCTGCAACAGTTAATAAAAAAGCCTAATCTCACTGTATGTGAGATTAGGCTTTTTTATTGGTATCTATGGATATGATTTGTACCTTAAATCTTCATTACCCATCCACGAGTATCTTCAATTTTACCCGTTTTGATGTTATCAATTTCTGTAAAAACTCTCTTTGAAAAAGAATCTGCCGTGCGTTCTGGAAGGTTGTAGTCCACACCGTCATAACCTACCGTAGCAATGGGAGCAATAACTGCCGCCGTACCTGCTCCAAATGCCTCTTGTACTCTACCAGAAACAATACCCTCGGTTAGTTCTTTGATGGATAATAGACGTTCCTCTACTTCCATGCCCCAGTCACGGGCTACTTGAATGACTGATTTCCGAGTAACACCGTCTAAAATGGTATCGCCCGTTGGAGCGGTCACTAATTTACCGTCAATGATAAACATCAAATTCATTGTTCCTGCTTCTTCAACGTATTGATGTTCAGAAGCATCTGTCCAAATAATTTGGTCGTATCCTGCATCAACTGCCAATTTTGTGGGATACAATGACCCTCCGTAATTTCCAGCATTTTTAGAGAATCCTACACCACCATGTGCCGCCCTGATATATTTGGTTTCTACTCGTACACGAATGGGTTTGGTGTAATATGCCCCCACAGGACAATTAAAAATCATGAATTTATACGTCTTCGATGGACTAACTCCCACGTACTCGTCGGTTGAAAACATAAACGGACGAATGTACATCGAACAACCTTCTTTGGCTGGAATCCAAGCGGCATCCAAACGCAATAGTTCTGAAAGCCCTTCCATGAAAATTTCTTCGGGGACTTCAGGCATACACATACGCACGGCAGATTTGTTCAGACGCTTCCAGTTTTCTTCTGGTCTGAACACTAAAATATCTCCCGTTGGACTTTTATAGGCTTTCATTCCCTCAAAAATGGCTTGTCCGTAGTGCAAAGACATCATAGCGGGTGAATACGAAATAGGTCCAAATGGTACAATTTGAGGCGTTTGCCAAGCTCCATCTTTATAATCCACCATCAACATATGGTCGGCAAAAGAGCGTCCAAAAATAAGGTTGTCAAAATCAACCGCATCAATTCTCGATTTCTCAATCGGATGAACATCAATCTGCAAGGTATCAGTCATAGTTTTATTAATTTAATTTTTTGAAAAATCTGAAAATTAGTTAGTTCTTAGATTCAAAAACATCATTCTGAAATCTTCAAACTACTTCCTATTCAAATTATTATATTCTTGGTTTCCAAGCTGTTTCTTCTATTGCTAAGTCTTTTGCCATCATTCTGCACAGTACAAAAAGATAATCCGATAACCTATTTAAGTATTTGACTACCAGACCGTTGGTTTCGGCATTTTCCATCAATCTCAACACATTTCGCTCGGCTCTTCTGCACACGGTACGGGCTAAATGTCCAAACGAAACCGACGGATGTCCACCTGGAAGAATAAAAAACCGCATGGGTTCTAAATGTTCATCCATATTATCCATTTCCTTTTCCAAAAGCTCAATATCACTCTCGTGGAGGTCAGGAATTTGCTTTTTAGTCTGCTCTGGTTCTGATGCCAAAATTGAGCCAATCGTAAAAAGTCGGTCTTGAATTTCCTTCAAAATTTCCTTTCTACTTTCATTAACAGGTTGGTCACGTACTAACCCAATGTACGAATTCAGCTCGTCAATCGTGCCGTAGGCTTCAATTCTCAGCTCGGTTTTAGAGACTCTTGTGCCTCCTACTAATGATGTTTTGCCTTGGTCGCCTGTCTTGGTATATATTTTCATTTTTTCAGATTTTAGGATTTAGTCAATTCTACTCAAAACCTATCAGTTAAAGCCCTAATTTCTAAAACCTCCTAACTAATTTCTCTGTTGTGCAAATCTACATTTTTTTAATAAATTATCCTGCAAAAAGACAAAAATTAATTGTTATGACAACTATTTTTTAAAAACCATTCCTTTCTAATCCTTGTTTTCATTAGAAATCTTGGTAGTTGTGGCGTAATTTTGCCGTATAATTTACACATTAAGTATCGGGGCAGATTTAGGAGCTTACTAACATTTTCTAATTCCTAAAACTTATCCCCTAATCCCTAAATATGAGTATAGAATTTTTTATTTCTCGAGTATGGCGTTATGCGTCTATTTTAGCATTTGTTATTGTATTATTATTTACCTAT
This sequence comes from Arcicella sp., assembly GCA_025454855.1. GTDB lineage: Bacteria > Bacteroidota > Bacteroidia > Cytophagales > Spirosomataceae > Arcicella. The sequence goes on along the minus strand of JALONS010000012.1, from coordinate 1,225 downwards.
CGTGGACTACCCGACCCCACAGCGGTGCATTTCGGACCTGATGGGCGTGGAGATGGTTTCCTTCCTAAAAATCAAGTATTTTACCTTTTTGGTAGTATTATGTTTGGGCTTAATATCCTGATTGTCTTACTAATCAATACCGTAAAAAAGTTACCTAAAAGTGCTTTCAACTGGATTCCGAATAAAATTTGGCTCGAAGATTACAAGCAACTTCAAACTGCCATTATCAACTGGTTAAACTTTCTACCAGCCATCATTAACACTTTCTTGCTGTTGATTCTTAGGGCTTTGTTAGCACTAAATGACGAACGTAGTTTCAATACGGATTATACTTATTTGTTGGTCATTGGAGCGGTTTTGTTCTTGGCTTGGTTATTTTATTTACCTATCAAGTTGCTTTACACCAAACCCAAGATAGAAGAAGAATAGTAATACGATGCAAGAGATTAAACTTTCTGATTATACTTACGACTTACCCGATGAACGCATCGCTAAATTTCCGTTGCCCAAACGAGATGAATCCAAATTACAGGTATATCGTCAGGGACAAATAACCCACGATATTTTCAAAAATATTACGGATTATTTACCCAAAAACTGTACCCTTGTTTTTAATAATACCAAAGTAATTCCTGCCCGAATACACTTTCAAAAGTCCACTGGGGCAATTATTCAGCTTTTTTTATTGCATCCCGTTTTACCAACATCGGTGATTAATTTGGCAATGGAAGTTACCCAAGAATGCGTTTGGGAGTGTATGATTGGCAATCGAAAACGCTGGAAAAAAGGTGATATTCTTACGCAGAATATCAGCATTGAAGGACAAACCATAGAAGTAAAAGCAGAGGTTTATGATGAGGAAAAAAATCATGTTAAGTTGTCATGGACAAACGGTCTTAGCTTTGTAAACCTCATTCAATCATTGGGGCAAATTCCGCTGCCTCCGTACTTGAATCGGGAAGCTGAATTAGCGGATTATGACACTTATCAAACGGTTTACAGTGAGAAAAAAGGAGCAGTTGCTGCCCCGACGGCGGGGCTTCACTTCACAGACGAAGTCTTACAAAATATTGAAAAACAAGGAATTAAACAAGAGTTTTTGACCTTGCACGTAGGAGCAGGCACTTTTCAACCCATCAAGGTAGAGAATATCATTGAGCATAAAATGCACAATGAGCAGATTGTTATTAGTAAGCAAAACATTGAAAATCTCTTAGCTAATTTA
>JALONS010000150.1 GCA_025454855.1 Arcicella sp. | reverse complement strand
AATGCTATCGGGGCAGAGATTGTACGATTGTAAAAGGCATATTTCAAAATAGAAATCAACTAATATTTTCAGGGCTGTTCAAGATGATTGAACAGCCTTTTTGTTTGTAAAATAATACCGTTTTCGGTTAAAATCGTATCAAATTAAGTTTCCATTTTTACAGATATTTGTGGTAAAAAACAATCTTACAAAATGCAATATTCAACTTTTGGAAAAACGAATAAAACAGTATCAAGAATTGGTTACGGAGCTATGGGTTTGGGGGGAGCATTCGGTACGTTCGATGAAAATGAGGGTATTCGTTCAGTCTTAAACTTTTTAGAAAAAGGCGGGAATTTTATCGATACGGCTCGGCATTACGGAGAATCAGAAACTATTTTAGGTAAAGCACTCAAACAATGGAAAGGCGAAGCCCCTTTTATTGCCACCAAAATCCAGTCGCACGGTACGGATAATACTCGTTGGTGCATTCCATCACCCGTTGAAACTACCTTTCCCAAACACCTTATCCGTGAAAATACCGAAGATTCGCTCCGCCGTCTGGGAGTAGATTTTATTGATAATATGCAACTGCATTTGTATTATCCCACTTGGGGAGTTAGTGGTTATTGGTTGGATGAATTACTACAACTGAAGGAAGAAGGGAAAATTGGCTCAGTTGGCGTTTCTATGCCCGACCACCGTGCAGATTTATGCTTACCGTTAGTGATGTCAGGAGCGATTGACTCGGTTCAACTTATTTTAAATATTTTTGACCCTTTAGCATTAGACTGCGTAGTGCCAATTTGTCAGCAAAATAATGTAGCTGTTATTGCTCGTTGTGTATTGGATGAAGGTGGTCTTTCGGGCTTTTTAACCGAAGAAACGCAATTTGAAGAACAGGATTTTCGTAAAACATTCTTTGAAGAAGTACCCCGCTGGATGTATATGGAACATGTAGATGGTCTAAGACAATTCATTCCTCAACACGCTGGTTCGTTGGCAAAATTGGCATTAAAGTTTGTACTCAAACACCAAGGAGTTACTACGGCTATTTCTTCAATGCACATTGAAAAGTACGCTCAGGAAAATATGGATGCTATCAATGAACCCGAACTTTCTGATGAAATTTTCTACGAAATAAGAACCAAACATCGCTGGATTAGAAACCTTTATCACAGAAAATATTGGTCTGATATGAACGACCTCGACCGTGCCAATGAAGCAGAAATCAAGAAACAAATCTAATTAATTATGACTCATAAAACTCGTTGGGCAGAATTGTTCCCAGATGAATTTCTTGAAAGACAAACTCAAAAATCTATCATTTATCTTCCGTTGGGCATTTGTGAGCCACACGGGCATATTTCTACTTTTGGCTTAGACACTTTCAAAGCGGATTACCTCTGCGATGAATCAGCCCGTAGATTCGGGGGAATCGTCGCCCCTACCCTTGCTTACCAAATCCACGAAGCGGGCTATCATGCTCCTTGGTTGGCAGAGGTCTTGGGTGAACAACCTGCCCTCATGACGGGTATGCCTCCGCACGTGATGTTGCATTTTTTTCTGTATCAATTACGGAGTTTTCATAATGCTGGATTCAATACTGCCATTATCATTTCGGGACATTCGGGCGGAAATCAACACGATTTTAGATTAGCTGCAAAACTATTTGGAGAAGTTTCAGACATGAAAATCTGGGTATTTGCTGACCCAGAGTTAGTAGCGGATTTCTACGAAGGCGACCATGCGGGGCAGTATGAAATCTCACAATCTCTGTACTTACGCCCTGATACCATTGACCTCTCCAAAGTAAATCGAATGTACGAAAGTGGTAGTTTAGGGAGATTTGCTCAGGGTGAAGATGCCTTAGAAGCCAGTGCTGAAAAGGGAAAAGATATTATTGAAAAGAGTTTAGCTTTTATTGAACAACTAATTCTAAAAAATCATACTGAGGAAAAACAAGCTCGTAAAATCTTATCTTATGAAGTTGTGGAGATGGTTTTTGAAAAGCTCAGGGAACGCCGTTCGGAATGGGTCACATTACAAAAATACGATTTTCAAAATCCAACGCCAGAAGATTCTCAATGGAAGGAATTTGAAACGGTGAAAGTATAATTCAACCAAAAGCCATCAATATTCGGTGGCTTTTTTCGTATATTTAAACTAACATTTATCTTGAAAAACAAGTTAAGATTTTAGTAGATACAAAAGGCAGAATGTCCTTTCTCATCTTAAATTCAAATGAAACTTAAATAAATTATGATTGAAGAACTTTTTAAACTTGATTTTACTAAACCTACCATATTCTTGATTGCCTGCGTTTTTATGTTTTTTGTGATAACTTTTCGTTATTTTTTACTTGGAGGTATTTTTCATCTATATTTTTATATTTGGAAACGAAACGAATGGGAAAAACGAAAAATTAACAAAAAAGCCTACCCTCCCAAACAATTCAGAAAAGAAGTTTATTGGTCGATGCTTACCGCTATGATTTTTGCCGTAGTAGGTACATTAACTGCGGTAGTTTGGCAACGAGGCTACACCTCTATCTATCAAAATATTAACGACTTTCCCCTTTGGTGGATACCTGTCAGTATAGGTTTATCCATGTTTATTCACGAAACGTATTATTATTGGTTACACCGATTGATGCACCATCCTACTATCTACAAAACAGTTCACCAAGTACATCATGATAGCAGAATTACCTCCGCTTGGACGGCTTTTTCTTTTCATCCCATTGAAGGAATTCTGGAATCACTCATCATGCCAGCCATTATTATTGTGATTCCCATGCACATTTATACTATTATTTTTCACTTAACAATTATGACCATTACTGCCGCTATCAATCACCTCGACATCGAAATTTATCCGAAAAATTGGTTTGGAAATTGGTTCGGGAAACACATCATCGGAGCAACTCATCACAGTCATCACCATAAGTTTTATCGCTATAATTTTGGCTTATACTTTACTTTTTGGGATAAATGGGGAAAGACAGAAAGCCCCAATTTTGAGAAAGATTTTGAGGGGAGGTTGTAGATGTTAGATAACAGAGAATAGAGGATATTTGACAATCATGTATCCAATTTATTGAAAAATTTTGTCGTCATATTGCAGTAGCGTATGCAATACGGTTGTTAATAAAAAAAGGATTAATGATTTGAGTGTTAAAAAACCAAATCATTAATCCTTTTTTTCTAATACTTTATGGACTCGTTACTTGTAATAACTATCTCAAATCATTCACTTCCACACCGGGATATTTGGTTTTATCAAAAACAAAATATTTGTCATCAACTGGTGGATTAGGCGTAAATTTATTTACTTTGAAAGTTTGACGTTTGCCGTTTTTGTCAGTAATCACCCAACTTTTTACTGACTTATCTTTTTTGTTCAACTTGATTTTAACCTTCGTTACCTGTGTACCTTTCTTTTCGGGCGACATCTCAATTACCTCATAAGATTCGCCTCCTTCTTTCACTTCCTGCACAAAAACATAACGATAACCTTTCTTATCAAACGTATAAACTTTAGCAGGGTTCAAATCATTTTCAGATGGCTCATAATCCGAAATATTTACTTCATTAGTTTCCTTAATATAGGTAGCCACTTCTTTACCGTTATTAAAAATCTCTTGACCGCCCGTTTTCAAACGATATTTAGAGCCTTTTACCGTAATATTTCCTTGAATAGTTTGTGAAGAACCTTCTGTACCGTATGTAAAAGTAGCTCCGAACGATTTCATTGATTTGTACTTTTGCTGCATGGCATCAATGATTGCTCCCGCTTTATTATCCTGAGAATATGCCTCTAAAGCAAAGAATGATAGACAAAAAGCAAGGAAAAGATTGTAATTTTTCATTTTTTATGGAATAATTATTTTGTACTTTTTTAATTAGACAAAGTTAACAAGAAAAGGTTTGAATAATCATTATTAAAACATTAAAAAAACTAAAAGGTTCAATTTGGCACGAAACATGAATATCATCAAAGCATAAATATCATTATCTTTGTAGATAACGTTTCATTTCGTGATAAGTAACACAAACGACCTGTTAAAAATTGTTATTTTTCGTAAAATCTTAAATTCTCCTTATGAAATTCTCATTCAAGAAATTCCTACCACATTTATACGCAATCATTGCCTTTATGATTTTGGCAGGAGTTTATTCTTTTCCAACACTTCAAGGTAAAAAACTGGAACAACACGATATTAAAATGGCTCAGGCTGGCTCGCACGAGTCCGTTGAATTTACCAAACAGACGGGAGAAATCGCTTGGTGGACCAACTCTATGTTTGGTGGTATGCCCTCTTTCATGATTCACGGAGCTTATCCAAATAGTCTTGGCTCAAAGATTGGTAGTGAGTTCATGGCTCTTGTTCCTACGCCCATCAATATGATTTTTCTATTGATGTTGGGCATGTACGTCTTACTAATTGCCCTCGGGGCAAATACGTGGCAATCGGTTTTGGGGGCTATTGCTTACGCTTTTTGTTCCTACAACATGATTATTATTCCAGCAGGTCATACATCAAAGGTGATTGCTTTGGGTTATGCACCGATGGTAATTGCGGGTGCCGTGTGGGCTTTCAGAGGAAAATATTTACTGGCAGCTACTCTGACGGCTTTCTTCATGAGTTTTGAATTGTATGCCAACCACGTGCAAATTACTTACTATTTAGGGCTTTTATTAGCTGGTTATTTCATAGTAAAAACAATTGAATGTGTTAAAAATCAGCAATTTAAACATTTGATTTTTGCTCTCTTGGCTTTTGGTGGAGGTGCTTTGATTGGTCTGGGTAATCATACGATGCGTTTATGGAATAATACTGTTTATTCTGCCGAAACCATCCGTGGAAAATCTGAACTAACCTCAAATAAACAGTCGAAAGGTGGATTAGACCGTGATTATGCTTATAACTGGAGCTACGGTATCGGAGAAACGGGAACGTTCTTGATTCCTAATTTTTACGGTGGAGCATCGGGTGGAAATTTAGGGGGAAGTAAATCCGAAACCCTCAAAACAATGGTAAATGCAGGTATTCCCGAAGAAAGTGCTTTGGGCTTTGTAGAACATGGGCCTTCCTATTGGGGCGACCAACCTGGTGTGGGTGGACCTGCCTATTCGGGAGCAATCATTTTATTTTTATTTGCATTGGGTATCTTCATCGTGAAGGGTAACGTTAAATGGTGGTTAGTAGCTTCAGCTATTATTTTTACCATTTTTGCGTGGGGTAAAAACCTGCCATCTATCAATTATTTAGTGTTTGATTATTTCCCGATGTTTAACAAGTTCCGAGCGATAACCATGATTTTATCGTTGGTACAGTTAGCCATTGTTACGTTAGCCATTTTAGCATTAAAGCAAATCGCCGAAGAAAAACCTACTTTTAATGACCTAAAAAAACCGCTTATTTATTCTTTGGCATTGACGGCTGGTATCTCGCTAATTTTTAGCCTATTACCTTCTATGTTTTTGAGTTTCAAAGGGACTAATGATGCTGCCATGCAAATTACGGGAGACAAAGGTGTGGACGGTCAAATCATAAGAGCTATTGCCCAAGACCGTGAGTCTTTACTCCGTTCGGATGCTTTTCGTTCGGTAGTATTAATACTCTTATCGGCTGGTTTATTGTGGGCATGGGTTAGTAATAAAATCAAAAATGTGGTCTTTTATCCATTGTTAACTGTTTTGGTAGTTTTTGATTTGTTTGGAGTAGATAAAAGATACTTCAATTCTGAAAATTTTGTTTCTAAATCAGAAGCAGAAGAAACATTCGCTCCAACTGCCATTGATAATCAGATACTACAAGACAAAACCATTTATCGGGTTTATGACGGAGCATCTTCACAAGGAATTACCAATGATGCTACGGCTTCATATTATCACAAATCTTTGGGAGGGTATCACGGGGCAAAATTACGTAGGTATAACGAAGTAGTTGAAAATCAATTCAGTAAAGGAAATATGGCAGTATTCAATATGCTGAATACTAAATATTTTACGCAAGCACCTCAACAACAAGGCGGACAACCAACAGTACAACAAAATCCTGACGCTTGTGGAAACGCTTGGTTTGTGAAAGAATTTAAAATTGTACCGAATGCCGATGCTGAAATGAAGGCTTTGGATAATTTTAATCCCAAGCAAACCGCTTTTATCGACCAACGTTTTGCTGACCAAGTAGCCAATCTGAAAATTACGTTTGATAGTACTGCCAACAGCATCAAATTGACGGATTATAAACTTAATTTGATGACTTATGAAAGCAACGCCAAAACTGACCAATTAGCGATTTTTTCAGAAATTTACTACCGAGGAAACATCGATTGGAAAGCCTATGTTGATGGCGTTTACAAACCTCATCTTAGAGTCAATTATATCCTTAGAGGAATGGTTATACCTGCTGGAAAGCATAAAATAGAATTTAAGTTTGACCCTGAAACCGTTAAAAAAGGAGGAACTGTTGATTTGATTGCCTCTATTCTCATGGTCTCCCTTTTAGGTTTAACCCTTTTCATGGAGTTTAAGAAGAATAAAAATTAATGTAATTATTTAGCCATCGGTAATCGGCTAACAGCAATCAGCAAATATGAATGCTTTTTTGTTTTCCCTCAGAAATGCAAATGAGTATCAACTTTTTGATAGAAAAATTTACAGCTGAGTGCCGATAGCTGATAGCCTAAATAGTTATCAATTAGCAGCAAAAATATTTGTTCAAGAAAAAGTTGGTAAATATCCTTTACCAACTTTTTTTATGCGTTTTACTTCAAATAATTACTGAAAAGGGTAACACTTTCAACTACTTTGTCTATTTTAGTAAAACAAAGTATTCTGGAGACATCAACTAATAAAAATACAGAATTATAAAGAATTTGGCACATGGTAAAAAAACATTAAAGATTAACCGCTGACGGGGTTTTCAACCGCCGTCAGGGGCAATAAACTAACCCTGACGACGGTTAAAAACCTCGTCAGTGGTTATATGCCAGATAGTTTATAGTTCCCTAAAAATAACTAAACACAATAACCAAATGAAAAAATATTTATCATTTGCCCTCGGCTTTTGCCTTGTCACAACCACTATTTCAGCCCAAAAAACCCTCATTCATTGTGGAACACTCATTGATGCCGTCAAGAATGAAGCACAGTCACAGATGACAATTGTAGTAGAAGGCAAAAAAATAACAGCGATTCAAAAAGGGTACGCTACCCCAACTACCAACGATAAAGTAGTAGATTTGAAAAGCAAAACCATCATGCCTGGACTCACTGATATGCACGTACACTTAGAGCAAGAAACCAGCAAAGGGGGCGAGATTAAACGTTATCAGCTTAGTCAGGCAGATATTGCTTTTGATGCGGCAAAATATGCCAAAACAACGCTTTTAGCAGGTTTTACGGGCGTTAGAGATTTAGGAGGGTCAGGTGTAAATATTGCTCTGAGAAACGCCATCAACAAAGGCACAGTGATTGGTCCAAGAATTTTCACTTCGGGTAGAACGATTGCTACCACGGGCGGACACGGAGACCCTTCTAACGGACTGGCAGATAAATATACGCTTGATAGTCATTATCTTTCGGGTGTGGTAAATGGCGTGGATGAATGTCGTCAGGCTGTACGCCAACGATACAAAGAAGGTTCAGACTGTATAAAAATTACGGCAACGGGAGGCGTATTGAGTATTGCTAAAAGTGGTAAAGCTCCTCAATTCACCGAAGAAGAAATCAGGGCAATCGTTGAAACAGCAAAAGATTATGGGTATCACGTAGCGGCTCATGCCCACGGAACGGAAGGCATCAAAAGAGCCGTAAAAGGAGGCGTAACTACTATTGAACACGGGACGTTCTTGGATGACGAAGGAATAGAACTCATGAAAAAGAATGGAACGTATTTAGTACCCACTATTTTAGCGGGTAAAACGGTGGCAGATTCTGCTAAAGTACCGGGATATTATCACCCATTGGTAGTACCCAAAGCCTTAGAAACGGGTCCACTTATTCAAGCTACTTTCGGAAAAGCCTACAAAGCAGGCGTAAAAATTGCCTTCGGGACAGATTCTGGCGTATCAATTCACGGCTATAATGCTTACGAGTTTCAATACATGGTAGAAGCAGGTATGCCCGCCATGGAAGTTATCAAATCTGCTACTATTGTTCCCGCTGAAATCATGGGGACGCAAAAAGAAAGTGGTTCAATAGAAATAGGAAAACTTGCGGACATTATTGCCACCGACGGAAATCCATTACAAGATATTACCGCTATGCGTAAAGTATCGTTCGTCATGAAAGATGGTGTTATCTATAAACAATAGTAATCGCTTTTCGCTCATCATATTACCAATTCTGAAAACAATTCTTAAAAATGAAAAAATATATTATCGTCATTACTCTTTTATTGTCCGTTTCAACCTTCGCACAGAAACCCAATACGCTGACTGCAAAAGAAAAGAAAATGGGTTGGAAGCTCCTTTTTGATGGTAAAACCATGAACGGATGGCGAAATTTTTATAAAAAGGATTTAGCAGGAGCATGGCAAGTAAATGATAATGCCATCATGTTGGATGATACCTTTAAAGAAGGCTGGATGGCAAAAGGTGGTGGCGAAATTACGACCAATGAGGTGTATGAGAATTATGAATTTTCGATTGATTGGAAAATTTCGGAAGGTGGTAATTCTGGTATTATTTTCAATGCTCAGGAAGATGACCCCAAAAATCATCCTTACGCTTGGAATACAGGACCTGAATTTCAAGTATTAGACAATGAACGCCACGACGATGGAAAAATCTTGAAACACCGTGCTGGAAATTTATACGATATTTTCAAATACGAACCCGAAAACGTAAAGCCACAAGGAGAATGGAATACCGCTAAAATTCAGCAAAAAAATGGTCATGTAAAGTTATTCTTGAATGGTAAAATGGTTATTGAATACACTATCGGAAGCGAAGCCTATAAAAAAGCAGTTGCCGAAAGTAAGTTCAAAGAAGACCCCCAATGGGGAACTTATACCAAAGGGCATATTGTCCTCCAAGACCATGGAAATAAGGTTTGGTACAGAAACATTAAAATTAGAAAATTATCGTAATATCAGGTATTTGTGCGGGTAGAAGATTTTGAGTGCAACAATCTGTGCTTAAAACTTCTACCTTTTTTTGTATCTTGCACAAATATTATGATTGAATTTTTGATTAACACGTTGAAATTTGCGTGTTTAAAACCATTTACAAATGATAAAATCAATGACTGGCTTTGGTAAAGCTGTAACCGAATCGAGCAGTTTGACCGTTACCGCCGAAGTAAAATCTCTAAACTCAAAATTTACCGATATTTATTGCAGAATTCCTAAAAGCCTGTCTTTCAGAGAAATAGAAATCCGTAATTTATTGACACAAGCACTTGAAAGAGGTAAAATTGAATTTAATTTAACTACCAATTATACCGACGTAGCCAGTTCTGGTACCAGCATCAATCGTCCGTTGTTGCAGGCATATATGAAGGATTTGAAGGAATCTTCGGAAGGGTTTGGCATTTCAGATGCCACCGAATTATTTAAAATCGCTTTAACGCTACCCAATGCTTTTAATACCGAAGTGACTTCGGAAGAACAAGCCGAAGCTGAGTGGCAACAAATTTTGAAAACTGTTAATCAAGCCATTGCTGAATGTACTAAATTCAGACTGAGGGAAGGAGAAATTGTATCGGCAAAGTTCTTGGAGTACATCAATAAAATTGGTCAGTTGTTGGATGAAGTGGAGGTACAAGATAAAAACCGTATTCCTGCCGTTCGTGAACGCCTCCGAAAATCTGTTACTGAATTATTAGGAGATGAGGAGTTTGATAAAAATCGCTTTGAGCAAGAACTCATTTATTACATCGAAAAGTACGATATTTCGGAAGAGAAAGTACGTTTAAGAACGCATTTAAACTATTTCAAAGAGGTTTTGAAAGAAGGCAACGGGAAAAAACTGAATTTTTTATCGCAAGAAATCGGTAGAGAAATTAATACTATCGGTTCAAAAGCTAACGATGTAGTATTATGTAGTATTACAAAGAATCGTAGTCAATATGAAGGATGAATTAGAGAAAATCAAAGAGCAGACTTCTAATGTGATTTAGTAACACAGGAATCTTTCCTGCGAATAACACTACCGTTAAAAAATGATAAAACCGACACAGAGATTCGTTCTTGTGTCGGTTTTATTTTATTAATGAAAAGCCTTGCTTATTATCTTACTTTCACTAACCTTTTGAATAAAACGTTCCCATTTTCTAAAGCTATTGACAATAAAAATACCCCGTCTTGATATTCCTCTGTATTCAGTTCTACATAATTCAATCCATTTAATACTTCGTAATCAAGCGTTTTCAATAAATTTCCTTTCGTATCTACTAATTTCAAATTTGCCTTTTGATTTTTTAGAGAATATAGGGCAATATTAAACTTGCCTTGACTCGGATTCGGATAAACTACTTCTAAATAATCTTGAAAACCCTTTTCTTCACAAAGTTGGTCGGATGGACACGGTGATTGGTTTGGACTACACAGCAAAACTCGGGGTTCGGGAGAAAACAATTTTGTTACCGTTCCGCCAAAACGAACATTTAACTGTTTACTCTTTCCATTTTTAAAAGAATCTAAGGTATTCTTCGGAATCGGGAAGCAAAATGCTTTGTACAGAAGTTTGTCACTTTTGTAGGTATCGGCTAAATCTGTTCTATATCCTAAATTAGCGACGGTAGAACCAATTTTTTGTTTATCCAAATACAAATCAACCGTCAAGTTATCAGCGTAATTCTGTGTATCAAACGCCCAACCTTTAATGCTGCAACAATTGGCTACATCAACCCAACCTCTGTACGTTGAAGGAGCTATTCTTCCAGTAATATCGTTAGGGTCGGTGGATGGTTTGTCGGTATCAATGGTACCATTGCAAGTAGGACACGCCTGTCCTTTACCTCTTTGGGTAATGTAAAATATTTTCCTGATGCCTTGCCCAGTCAAAGTGATTTTTCCCTTGCGGGTAGAAGTATCTGGATTTTCTTCAACAATCAACCCAAACGAAGTACCGATTTCTCCTTCACGCTCTGGAATAATCCATTTAGCATCTTTCGACAAATTAATTTTCACGTTAGAATTGACCGAAATACGATATTCGGCTCTGGCAGAGCTGAGGGTTGTGATAGAGTCTGGCGAAACGGTTAAAAAAGGTTGCCCAACCCCTTTTTGAGCAATTGAAATACTCCGTTGCAGATTTCCTGCGGTTAGTGTTACCCTTCCTCTTCGAGTACCTGTATCTGGATTTGCGGTGATTCTCAAGGTAAAACCACCATTGAAACTTCCAGTATCTACGCTGGTTGTTAGCCAATTAACATTTTTACTAATTTGCCATTTGGTATTTGAAGAAACTGCAATTCTGTATTCAGTAGCTCTGGTCAAAACATTGGTCAAGGAATCTGGCGAAACAATTAAACGATATTTTGCCCCACAAGTCCCCGAACCTCTACCATCGCAAGCCAAGATTTTAAAATCTCCACTATCTTCTAAAAGCGTACTGGTATTAGCAAA
>JALONS010000446.1 GCA_025454855.1 Arcicella sp. | reverse complement strand
TTTATTGTAAAAAACGCATCGGGAAATCCTATCTTGTATTCGCAAGGGTATGGTTCTGGAACGGCAAGAGATAATGGTATAAAAACAGTAATTAAGAATGGAATTGAGGAATCTCGCTATGAAAAGAGTGACCAAAACGGCAAATATTCGTTTATACTCCGAGCAGGCAATCGTCAGGAAATAGCCAAAAGCCCAGCATTTGATACAGCAGAAGAAAGGGATGCCGCAATGGCTTGGTTATTGGCAAATGCCGATTCGTACGCTCAGCAATATGGTGTTGTGTATGATACCAAAGAAGTAATTACCGAAAATACCGAATCTTTTACCATAGATATGCCAGCCACAGTGGACGCAGCTCCTATTGTAGCAACGGCAGTCTCAGAACCAAAACCAGTTACAAATATGCAAATTGACAGCTATTTACCATGTGAATCTTACGCAGGTCATTCTGAAGCTCCAGCCGAAGATTTCAGAATTTTCCAAAACCCTGACAACCAAGAGCATTATTTTACGATGCTTAGTAAATCAGGTAAAGTGGTTTTTCGAAGTGAAGGGTATCCAACTACTGCCGCTCGTGATAATGGCGTAGCATCGGTACAAAAAAACCGTGAAATCAGAGAGCGTTACAGTGTGGTTGAAGATGACGGTAAGTTCTATTTAATTCTAAAAGCGGGTAATCACCAAGAAATTGCACGTAGTTGTCCGTTTGATAGTCAGGACGATTTATTTGCTCTATATCCATTTATGGTGGCGGGTTCAACGGCTGCCATTTCATTTGATGATACGCCAGCAGTTGCTGAAAGTATCTCAGACCGTGAAGTGGATAATTATTTACCCTGCGATGCTTACGCTGGACATAAAGAGTCTCCCGCCGAAGGAATTCGTACTTTTGTGGGTGAAGACGGGCAGTATTATTTTGCCATGTTAGATAAAGACGGTGACGTAAGTATGCGTAGTGAGGGTTATCCAACCATTGCGGGCAGGGATAATGGCGTAGCATCCGTTTTGAAAAATCGTGATAACAAAGACCGTTACGCTGAAATTGAAGAAGATGGCAAACACTACATCATCTTGAAAGCTGGAAATCATCAAGAGATTGCTCGTAGTTGTCCTTCAGATACTAAAATTGGCTTGTTGGGCTTCCTTCCGTTATTAGGTTTAGCAGGATTGGGCTTTGCCGCTGCTGCAAAAGTGCCAGAAGTAGTAGCAGTTCCACCAGTTGTAGAATCGCCTAAAGTTGCGCCGTTAGCTTATGCCGAACCAGAAGTAGAAGCTGCGGCGAGTGGTTTACCAAAATGGTTATTACCGTTATTAGGACTTCTTTTATTGGCAGGATTACTTTGGTGGTTAATGAAAGGTTGCCAAAAAGAACCAGTAGCTACGCCCGATGCTCCTCCAGCTTTGATTGACTCGGTTAAAGTAGATACTGCTCAGGCGGTTGCTCCTGCAGGTGAACAAATGGATGGTTTTGCTCCAGTAGTGTTGTATTTTGATAATGATGAGCCAAACAAAAATACCGATGCTGTAACAACCAGTTTGAATTATACCCAAACATTTAATCGTTACGAAGCCAGAAAAGGTAAATTTGAAGCAGAAGCTGATTCACCAGAGGCGAAAACCGCCATTGCAGGTTTCTTCGATAACGATGTGAAGAAAGGTATGGACGACTTAAATGCTTTAGCAGCCAAAATTGTGAAGAATCTTGATGCGGGCGAAAAAGTAAATATCACCGTGAAAGGATTTGCGAGTCCATTAGCGAAAAACGACTACAATATCAATCTAACTAAACGTCGGATTAGTAGTATACGTAATTTCTTATCGAAATATGACGGTGGAAAATTGTCAAAAATGATGGATAAAATTTCAATCACTGAACAACCCAATGGTGAAGACTCTTCAGCTTCGGGTTTGAGTGATGACGAAAAGAATACCAAATTGTCTATCTACGACTTAGGACCTTCAAAAGAACGAAGAGTTGAAATTGTGGATGTTCGTTTCGTGAAAGAATAATTTTAACATTTTGTTTGTTTTTAAAAAGGGCTGTTTCTTTGGAGACAGCCCTTTGTGTTTAATTTGCTCAGGAAATGTGAGTTATTTTGTTGTTCTCGACTTGGAACTTCGAGTTATAGACAATGACATAACTTGGGAACTTCCCGAAAGTTTCATACTTTCGGGAAGTTGAGCAGAATGATTCATTTTTACTTCTAATAAGTTATGTCTCTGTCTCTACATTTTCTTAAATCTTCCTTAAAATGTGATAATTAAATAATCAGATTTTAACTTTCACGACTTGGGCAGTAACTTGCTAAAGTTTCAATAATAGCATTTACCTTACAATATGATACGTAGAATAATTAAATGGTCATTGATAAGCCTTGTGGGATTATTAGCAATACTATTTTTTCTGCCAATGATTTTTCCAGAGAAAATAAGCCAAGCGGTAAAAAAATATGCCAATGAACACCTAAACGGGGAATTAAATTTTAAGGAAGCTAATTTGTCGTTTTTTAAGCATTTCCCTGCTCTTACGCTTACGCTGACCGACTTTTCATTGAAAGGGTCGCAACCTTTCCCACATGAAAATTTGATTGTTTCCAAAGATATTGCACTTGGTATCAACCTAAAGGCTCTGATTTTGGATAAAAAAGTGAATATCAATCAAATTTACCTTTCTGATGCCAACGTAAAAATTTTAGTAAATGAGAAAGGCGAAGCTAATTATAATGTGTATAAGTCTGAGCCACAAGCACAAATCAGTCAAAAAGATACCAGCAGTGCTTCATTGATTTTAGATAATATTGATATTAAAAATGCCCACCTCATCTACAATGACCAGTCGGCACAAATGCTGATTGATGCTCGGGGATTCAATTATTTAGGAAAAGGAAGTCTTGAAAATGCGATGCTCAATATTTACACCAAAGCCCAAATCGAAGCCTTTGATTTTAGTTTGGGAGGTGCTGAATATTTAAAAGCCAAAAGGATTGATGCTGACCTCATTACTCGGGTAAATACTAACTCTTTAGCCTTTATTTTTGAGCAAAATAACCTGTTAATAAATAAGTTACCCGTAGATTTTAGAGGTTCTTTCGATTTTCTTAAAAACGGGTACCTGATGGATTTCAACGTTAAATCTAATGATAGTAATCTCGCTGATGTTTTTACGGCTTTCCCACCTGTATATGTGCAATGGCTTTCGCAAACGGATATTAGAGGTAAGGCAGATTTTTTGATGACTCTCAAAGGTAAATATATGGTTGCCGAAAATGCCAAGCCCGATTTGCGAATGAAGCTCAACATCAGGAATGGCTACGTGGCACACGACAAAGCTCCTTTTCCAGCCTCTAATTTATCCCTCCATTTGGATACGCAACTACCTTCACTTGATACAGACCAACTTAAATTAACGGTCGATTCGTTGTTTTTTAATGTAGGAAAAGATTATTTCAAAGGAATTGTGGAGATGCAAGGATTACAAAAGCCCATTGTGGATATCAATGTACAGTCAGCTTTGGATTTGGGTAAACTCCACCGAGCTTTGGGACTACGAGATTTTTACGTGAGCGGTATTTTGAATTCAGACATTAAAGCCAAAGGATTATTGGATTTAGCTAAACATCGGTTACCCGTTTCTACGGGGCGTTTGGTTTGGCAAAACGGTTCGTTGAAAACCCCTTATTATCCTCATCCCGTTGAAAAAATAAATCTGATTGCCAATATCACCGAACCCACAGGACAATACAAAGATTTAACGATAAACATTCCTTCGAGTTCTTTTGTGTTTGAGGGCAACCCTTTTAAGGTCAATGCCTTATTTAAAAATATAGATGATATTGCTTATCAGTTAAAAGCCAATGGAACGCTTGATTTAGGTAAAATTTATCAAGTATTTGCTCAGAAAAATTTTCGAGTCAATGGTTTAATAAAAGCCAATGTTTCACTCAAGGGAAAACAAAGCGATGCCACCAACGGGCATTATGACCGTCTGCAAAATAGTGGTACGCTATTTTGTAAAAATATTAATCTCGTAACTGAATATTTACCCAAACCTTTTTTAGTAAAAGAAGGTACATTTAGTTTCAATCAAAATGATATGAATTTTCAAGATTTTCGAGCCATTTATGGGAAATCTGATATGCAGTTAGAGGGTAAAATGCAGAATGTTATCAACTTTATATTGTCAGATAAAGCGGTTCTAAAAGGAGATTTCAGTATTAATGCCAAACGCTTGGTGGTTGATGAATTTATGTCGGCAACGCCCAGCAGTTCTACTACTACAAAGCCTTCAACTGGAGTGGTGGTGATTCCAAAGAATTTTGATTTTAGCATCAAGTCAAATATTCAACAAGTCAATTTTCAAGGACTTAATGTTGATAGTGTACGGGGAAATCTGTTAGTCAATCAAGGAAAATTAATGCTACAAGAGGGCAACTTTGAGATGGTTGGCACTAAGGTTAATATGAATATTACTTATGAAAGTGTAACACCAAAAAAGGCTTTGTTTGATTATGAGATTAAAGCCAAGGATTTTGATATTCAACGAGCTTACAGAGAAGTAAAGTTATTCAGAGATATGGCAACCGCCGCTGAAAATGCCGAAGGTATTGTATCATTAGATTATAAAATATCAGGACGGTTAGAGAAAGGCTACAAACTACTGAGTGTGGTGAGTAAACAAACCAGTAAAGAAGGTTTTGAAAATCCGAACTTGAAAGATTTGAAAATCAAAACCCAAATTAAAAACAATATCATGACCATCGAAAGGTTCAAATTTAAGGTAGCAGGCTTTCGTCCACGCATTGAAGGAACAACCAGTTTAGATGGTAAACTTAATCTCAAAATGCGTTTAGGACTACCACCACTCGGCATCATCGGCATACCGCTCACTATCACAGGCACTCAGGATAACCCTAAAGTTAAAGTGTTTGGCAAATCAGAGAAATTAGAAGAAACGGAGGATGAAGATAATGATACAGAAAATTGATTGTATTAAAAAAGGTGAAGAACTTAATCTTCACCTTTTTTAATATCAAATATCAAAAAACTACACTAATAATTTAATGGGGTCTTCTAATAATTGTTTGAATGTTTGTAAGAATGCCGCACCTGACGCTCCATCTACCGTGCGGTGGTCGCAGGTGAGGGTTACTTTCATGATGTTGGTAGCATAAAATTGTCCGTTTTTCACGGCTACGGTTTCTTTGATACCACCCACTGCCAAAATACATGATTCTGGGGCGTTGATAATAGAAGTAAATTCGTCAATACCAAACATTCCTAAATTACTCACCGTG
>JALONS010000149.1 GCA_025454855.1 Arcicella sp. | reverse complement strand
TTCACTAATACGGCTTTTCCCGCAAAACATATTGAACCAATAATCACTAAAATTGCCCCGATAAAATACTGTGTCTGTGCTTTTGTCATTTCTTAATCTGTTTTCATGTGTACTATGATTTAGAGAATCGTGGTACATCCTCAAAATTACACGCTATTTAATTGTTGGATGAAATAAAATTTAGCTTTCTGAAAAGACTGAAAAATTGATTGTTACTTCTTCAAGAAAAAATTTAATAAATCCATGAAATAAAAATCAAACCTTTTTCATTCAACTGTTTCTATTACCTTTGTACAATTTTTGGGCGTAGTGATTCAGTTGAAGGAGTTAGAAAGTTAGAATTGAAAGGGTTAATGTATTTTACACTCACAATTCTGCCCCCTAATCCCTAATCCCCAATCTCTAACCCCTAATTCATTCCTCAAAAAAATAAAAAGAAAGTGCCAAGAAATACTGCCATCAAGTCCGTTCTTATTATCGGTTCAGGTCCAATTATCATCGGTCAGGCTTGCGAGTTTGATTATTCAGGTTCCCAAGCAGCACGTTCACTGCGTGAAGAGGGTATCAAGGTTGCCTTGATAAATTCCAATCCTGCCACCATCATGACTGACCCCCTCAATGCCGATTATGTCTATTTAAAACCACTCGATAAAAGTTCTATTATCGAAATTTTAGAAAAACACCAATCTGAAGGAAATCCAATTGATGCCGTTTTACCAACTATGGGTGGTCAGACGGCATTAAATTTAGCCATTGATTGTGATTCAGCGGGTGTTTGGGAGAAATACGGAGTACAGATTATTGGGGTTGATATTAATGCTATCGAAACTACCGAAGACCGTGAAAAATTCCGCTTGAAAATGCTTGAGATTGGGGTTGGGGTATGTAAAGGACGTACGGCTCGTTCATTTTTGGAAGGAAAAGAAATTGCTCAGGAAACTGGCTTCCCATTGGTAATTCGCCCATCTTTTACCTTGGGTGGTACTGGTGGAGGTTTTGTAAACGAACCCAAAGATTTTGATGCTGCCCTCAATAAAGGCTTACACGCATCGCCCGTGCATGAGGTACTCGTGGAGCAGTCAATCATGGGTTGGAAAGAATACGAATTAGAATTATTACGTGACAATCTTGGAAATGTGGTAATTATCTGCTCGATTGAGAACTTCGACCCGATGGGTATTCACACGGGAGACTCCATTACAGTAGCTCCAGCGATGACCCTCCCAGATACGATTTATCAACGGATGCGTGATATGGCAATCAAAATGATGAATGCCATCGGTCAGTTTGCGGGTGGTTGTAACGTACAATTTGCCCTAAATCCTGAAACGGATGATATTATTGCCATCGAAATTAACCCTCGGGTGTCTCGTTCGTCGGCTTTGGCATCCAAAGCAACGGGGTATCCAATTGCTAAAATTGCCGCAAAAATGGCAATTGGCTACAATTTGGATGAATTGACCAATGCGATTACGGGTTCTACTTCGGCATTTTTTGAGCCTGCCATCGACTACGTAATTGTAAAAGTACCACGCTGGAATTTTGATAAATTCAAAGGAGCGGATAAAAGTCTTGGTTTACAGATGAAGTCGGTAGGGGAGACGATGGGTATTGGTCGTAACTTCCAAGAGGCACTTCAAAAAGCCTGTCAGTCGCTCGAAATCAAGCGTAATGGTATGGGTGCCGACGGCAAAGGACTCCGTGACCAAGATGCCATTATGCAATCATTGGCTCATCCGTCTTGGAATCGTCTTTTCCATATTTATGATGCGTTCAAATTAGGGATTTCTTTCAAAACGATTCAGCAAACTACTAAAATAGACCGTTGGTTCTTGTTCCAAATTGAAGATTTGGTGCGAGTTGAAAACGAATTAGAAAAATATAATATTCACTCTGTTCCGAAGGAATTATTAGAGGAAGCTAAACACAAAGGTTTTG
Organism: Arcicella sp.; assembly: GCA_025454855.1. Classification (GTDB taxonomy): domain Bacteria; phylum Bacteroidota; class Bacteroidia; order Cytophagales; family Spirosomataceae; genus Arcicella. Next base: position 11,983 of record JALONS010000149.1, on the reverse strand, counting down.
CCGACCGCCAGATTGCCTACGCCCTTCGTTGTATGGAGTCTGAGGTGTACGATAAGCGTAATAACCTTGGCATTAAGCGTATTTACAAATGCGTAGATACTTGTGCTGCGGAGTTTGAAGCCAAAACACCATATTTCTACTCTACTTTCTCGCAAGGTTCAGAAACGTTAGATAATGAATCTGTAAAAACGGATAAGAAAAAAGTTATCGTGTTGGGTTCAGGACCAAACCGTATTGGGCAGGGAATCGAATTTGATTACTCGTGTGTACACGGGATTTTGGCAGCTAAAGAAGCTGGTTATGAGGCAATTATGATTAACTCAAACCCCGAAACCGTTTCAACAGATTTTGACATTGCCGATAAATTATACTTTGAACCTGTTTTCTGGGAACACGTTTATGACATCATTCAACACGAAAAACCAGAAGGTGTTATTGTACAATTAGGTGGACAAACTGCCTTGAAATTAGCGGAGAAATTATCTAAATACGGTATTAAAATTATCGGTACATCTTTTGAAGCCCTCGATTTAGCCGAAGACCGTGGAGCATTCTCTACTTTATTGAAAGAAAATGACATTCCATATCCTAAGTTTGGAGTTTGTGAAGATGCTGATAATGCCGTAGAATTAGGTCGTCAGTTGGGTTATCCTCTTTTGGTGCGTCCTTCTTATGTATTGGGTGGGCAATCCATGAAGATTGTGATAAATGAGCAAGAATTAGAACAGCACGTAGTGGATATTCTCAGAGATATTCCTGGAAATAAAATTCTGCTTGACCATTTCTTAGAGAATGCCATCGAAGCCGAAGCCGATGCTATTTGTGATGGTGAAGATGTGTATATCATCGGAATTATGGAGCATATTGAACCCGCAGGTATCCATTCAGGAGACTCGCACTCGGTATTACCTCCTTTCGATTTGTCCGAAAATGTAATTCAACAAATCAAAGACCATACTCGAAAAATTGCGTTGGCATTAAAAACCAAAGGATTATTAAATATCCAGTTTGCCGTTAAAGATGAGGTGGTTTATATCATCGAAGCCAACCCAAGAGCTTCACGTACCGTACCATTTATTTGTAAAGCCTACCAAGAACCGTATGTCAATTACGCCACTAAAGTAATGTTGGGAGCGAAATTGAGCGATTTCAATTTCAAGCCTATTCAGAAAGGCTGGGCAATCAAGATTCCTGTGTTTTCATTCAATAAATTCCCGAATGTGAATATGGAATTAGGTCCAGAAATGAAATCAACGGGCGAAGCCATTTATTTCATTGATTCATTGAAAGACGATTTCTTCAGAAAGGTTTACGGAGAACGCAATTTGTATTTATCAAGATAACATCAAACATTGTAATGTGATAATCATGTAGAGACAAGGCACTGCCTTGTCTCTTTTTGTTTGATATGGATTTGGAAAGGTTTTGTGCGATTCATGTAAGGCACCGCCTTGTCCCTTTTTATTTGATATGGATTTGGAAACATTTTTTGTGCTATTTAGACAAGGCGGTGAAATATTTGAAACATTTTTCGTTCTATTTAGACAAGGCGGTGAAATATTTGGAAACGTTTTTCGTGCTATTTAGACAAGGCGGTGAAATATTTGAAACGTTTTGTGCTATTTATACAAGGCGGTGAAATGTTTGAAACATTTTTCGTGCTATTTAGACAAGGCGGTGAAATATTTGGAAACGTTTCATGCTATTTAGACAAGGTGGTAAAATATTTGAAACATTTTTCGTGCTATTTAGGCAAGGCGGTGAAATGTTTGAAACATTTTTTGTGCTATTTAGACAAGGCGGTGCCTTGTCTCTACATGATTACATTATACCGAACACCAAAAATTTTACGGTATTTTCCAATTAGCAGGATTATTAACAATGTAGTTGCTGATTCTTGTGAATGAATCCTCACTTTTGATAATATTATCCCAAAATCTATCTTGCCAGCCAAATGCTATTGAGGGAAAATCTTTGCGGATATGCTTGGTACAAATGGATTTGTAAGAGCCTACGATGGAAGAAATAGTGCCTTTACCTTGATTTTGAAATCGTGCAGTACCAACGAAATTACCCGAACTATCCTCAAGAGCACCTACTTGATTTTCGGGTTTTTCAATGGTTAAAATGCCATGAACATGATTGGGCATTACGATGAATTCACCGAGGGTAACAAACGGAAAATGTTTAGGAATTTCATGCCAAAATCCTTGTACAATCGCTCCGAGTGTAGATAATTTCATGTTGCCATCTTTGCATTCTCCGAAAAAATGAGTGCGGTTTTCGGTGCAAATTGTAATAAAATAAGAACCATTATTGCCGTAATTCCAAGTCTGTAAACGAGCAGATGGAATACGAAACTTCTCTTTAAATTTATCCATTTTTAAATTGAGTAGAAACAAAGCATTGCTTTGAGTGATGTAAAAGTTATAAATACCAGATGTAGGTTACATTTTAGAGAAGGCATTACCTTATCAATGCGAATATAATTAATAAAGTCTTTTTGAAAAATACTGACCGAATTAAACACGCTTATCTCTTGAAATATTCTTAATACCACATTTTTCAAAAACCTATCCTGTTTCTGAGATTTTATCTATAAATTTGTATTGAATCCTTACTCAAAAAAATCTTCTGAAATGACTTCCGACAAGTTATATCATCTCCCCGTTATGCTTCATGAGTGTTTGGATGGGCTTAATATTCGCCCAGATGGGGTTTACGTTGATGTTACTTTTGGCGGTGGTGGTCATTCTAAGGCAATTCTTGAACGTTTGGGAGAAAAGGGAAAACTTTATGCTTTCGACCAAGACCCCGATGCCAAACAAAACTCCCTTTCCATTACTGATGCTCGCTTTACATTTATCGAGACCAATTTTCGGAATATAAAAAAGTTTCTTCGACTTTATGGCGTAAAAAAAGTAGATGGAATTTTAGCGGATTTTGGTATTTCTTCTCATCAAATTGATGAGCCTTCTCGTGGTTTTTCTACTCGTTTTGATGGTGATTTAGATATGCGGATGAATCAAAAAGCGGAGATTTCGGCTCATACCGTTGTGAACGAATACTCGGAGGCTCAGTTGCACAAAATTTTGGGAATGTACGGTGAAATTAAAAATGCTCGAACACTTGCCAATGCTTTATGTTCGGCTCGTATGAACGCTTCTATTAACACAACGGGACAATTAAAAGCTATTTTAGAACAATACGCTCCTAAGTTTAAGGAGTTCAAATATTTTGCTCAGGTATTTCAAGCCATTAGAATTGAAGTAAATCAAGAGTTGGAGGTAATTCAAGAGTTTTTGACACAAACGCCTGATTTATTGAGAGATACCGAAAGCCGTCTGTGTGTCATGACCTTCCATTCTTTAGAAGATAGATTAGTAAAAAATTATTTCAAAGCGGGTAATTTCACGGGAGAATTAGACCGTGATATTGTTTTCGGAACGGTAACAAAACCCTTAGAAAGTATCACTCGAAAACCCATTGAAGCATCTCCCGATGAATTATCAAGTAACGGGCGAAGTAGAAGTGCCAAACTCAGAATAGCCACTTTGAGCAGTTGATTTAGTAGAAAAACAAATTGAATTTAAACATTCTAAAATCATGGCAAAAAACGTTTCTAAAAGTCAAAATAGGAGTTCGGAATACCGTCCGAACCGAGGAATTTTTGCTTTTTTCGACCGTGTTTTTAACATGGATAGAATCTTAGGAGGTAAATTTCCTGCTAATCAATTACGGTATATCGTTTGGACATCGGGGCTGATTGTTATTTACATTATTTCATCGCTCAATGCCGAGAGTCTTATTCATAAAATTGATAGAATGAAAGCCGAAGTAGAAGAGCAACGGGCAGATTATACTACCCAAAAAGCCGATTTTATGAAGGCAGGGAAACAATCGGAGATTATTAAGAGAGTTGAGCCGATGGGCTTACAAGAGAATAAAACACCTCCAACCAAAATTATCGTAGAAGAATAAATCACCGTATAGGCTATGAATATCAAAAGAGACATTGTAATCAGAGTCAGACTCATGTTCTTGTTCATCTTGCTATTTGCAGGAGGTATTGTATGGCGTATTGTTCAGTTACAAACCATTGAGGGCGAGAAGTGGAGAACCAAAGCCAAAAGTCGCTACGTGAGAAATCGTACCGTTGAAGCAGTACGAGGTAATATATACGCCAGCGATGGCAGTCTATTAGCTACCTCTTTACCTAAGTATAAATTGGGTTTCGACCAACGAGTGGCTAAATTAAACAAGGTAAACGAAGAGATTTTTAAAAATGGGATAGATTCTTTGTGTCATCTTTTAGCCGATTTTTACGGAGATAAAGATTGGAAAGACTACTATACCATGATAAGTTTAGCACGGAAAGACAAAGTAGGATACATTCGTTTGAACGAAAGAAAAATTGATTTTCAACAGAAGAGAGCGATGGAAACGTGGCCTATTTTCAGAGAGGGAAAATACAAAGGAGGCGTAATTTTTGAAAAATCAAACGAAAGATATAATCCTTTCGGGAAGATGGGTTTTAGAACCATTGGCTACAAAAAGGAAAAAGAAAAAGTAGGAATAGAAAATAGTTTCGACCAACAATTGGCGGGAATTAACGGAAAGGGAATTTTTGAAAAAATTGTGGGCGGAAGCTGGCGACCCATCGAAGGAGGAGAAGAAACTATTCCCATCCCAGGGGTAGATATTCACACCACGATTGACGTAAATATTCAAGACGTTGCCGAAACATCATTGATGAAGCACCTCCAAAAACTGAGTGCTGACAGAGGTTGTGTAGTAGTGATGGAAGTGGCTACTGGCGAAATAAAAGCCATGACTAACCTGACTCGTCTGCGTGACACGCTGGCTTTTGCCGAAACCTATAACCATGCCGTACTGGGGCTTTCAGACCCAGGTTCAGTCTTTAAATTACCATCTATGGTAGCTATGATGGAATTTGGCGGACTCAGCAACGAAGAAATAGTACATACAGGAGACGGTACAATGGTGATTGGTAACAAAACCTTGAAAGACACTAAATCGTATGGTACAATAACTGCCCAAGAAGTTTTTGAGCATTCATCAAACGTTGGAACGGCAAAACTGATGCAAAAATACTTTAAGGGTAAAGAAAATGAATTTTATAATAAACTTCATGAATTTCATTTGGATGAACCCCTGAATTTTCAGCTTCGTCCTGATGCAAAACCCGTTATTAACCGTCCAAAATTAGGAGACCCAACGGCTATGCCTTGGAACTCAATTGGTTACGGCACGTTGATAACACCTTTACAGATGTTAGCTTTTTATAATGCCATTGCCAATGATGGCAAGTGGATTCAGCCAATTATTGTGAAATACACAAAAGTTGCCGACAAAATAGAAGATGATTATAAAATTTCTCAGGTGAAGTACGACGAACCTATTTGTAAAAGAGAAACACTTGAAAAAGTACGGAGAATGTTGGAAGGTGTGGTAGAAAGAGGTACGGCATCAAATATTAAAAATAACTTGTATAAAATTGCGGGGAAAACGGGTACATCCCATAAATTTCTTAATGGAAAATACCGTGATGGAATGTATTATACTTCTTTCATAGGTTATTTTCCTGCTGATGCTCCCAAATATAGCTGCGTGGTGATGATTGATAACCCGAGAGGCGTAAAGCAAGAAGCACTCTTTGCAGCGGACGCTTCAGCACCCGTTTTTAAGGAAATTGCCGATAAGATTTATGCTTGTGATATTACCATGCACAAACCTTTAGAGGCTAAAAAAACCAGCCCGAAGCAATTTGCTACTCGTAAACAAGTGGCTCATACTGCCGATATTAAAACCATTTGTGAGGAATTTGATATTGAGAAAAAACCAACTAACGAAGGCTGGACAGTAGTAAGAGGAGACGGAGGCATCTTGGAGTATCAACACCACCAAAATCCCAAAGAAAGAGTGCCAGATACCAGAGGAATGACCTTGAAAAATGCTATTTATGTGCTTGAAAACAAAGGATTTAAAACTACTTTTAAAGGGTTTGGAAAGGTCATTAGTCAGTCGATTCCCCCTGGGGTAATAGCTGCTAAAAGACGAACCATTTCTTTAGTTCTTAACTAAGAGTATGTTTAAATTTTGCAAATAATTGATTTATTAGGTACTTAAAAAGTATGCGTAAGCTATTTTTGAAATTCCGCTGTTTGAGCCGCAGGCGAGTTTCGGAATTTCTTGATTTTCTTTTGCGGTCCGCCGCTGCGGTTACTTTTCTTGTATCAAGACAAGAAAAGTAAGGAGTGGCGAATGGATATTTTGTTATTCTGATGAAAACCGAATAAAAATTTTAAACATATTTTAATTCAATAAAATAATCAATAAAATAATGTTGCTGAATGCTATTTTCAAATTAAACTTAACCCTAATTATATATGTCAGTATTTAATAATTCACCAGAGAAAAACGGTGGTGATTCTGGAAATCAATCACTCATACGGAATGGATTGTTGGGAGCTTTATTGCTTGGCGTACTTTATTTGTTCTATAATCAGTTCGGACAAAATAAGAAGACCGATTTGCAAGTGAGTCAGATTCAGATGAATGCCGAAGAAATAAAGACCATTAATACTGACCTTGAACGACTTCGGGACGACATCAAAGACAACCGAGCTAATATTCAAGAAAAGCAGAAAAAAATTGATGAATTACAGACGAGATTAGAGAAAATTTCATCGGAACAAACTGCTAAAAACGATGAAGAAAGAGCTACTATGATGGCTTTGCTCAAAAAACAAATTGCTCAATTATCGGTCGATAAAGCAAAATTACAAGCCCAAATGACCAAAACGATTGGTGAATATGAATTGAGAATTGCCAATTTTCAGAAAATCTTACACGAAAAAGATAGTATTATTTCATACCAAAAAAATGCGATTCAAGACTTAGAAAGTACCGTAGCCATCAAAAAAGCAGAGTTTAATGAATTGCAAGGAGAGCTAAAACAGACCGATGAAATTTTAGATATTTTAGATAACAAAATCCACGTAACGGTAACGAACGTTGGTTTTTATGCCAACGGTTTTGATGATGCGGATAACGAATTGTCAGATACTAAAAATAAAAAAGATGTTGCCGAAATGGGTATCTACTATGCTCTTAGCAGAAAGCTAAAAGGCAACGAAAGGCTCATTGCTGAACTAAGTTTACCTAATAATGCTGTGGTAGGGAAGCGTGAGTTTAACCGTCAGGATATAGAGAATATTGAGAAGCAGTCGGAGAAAAGTGGGGTGGACCGTCCACTTAGTATTCGTATTCAAAAAGGCTCATTTGATGTACCCATGCGAGTAAATTTTTATATCAAGGCAGGTTCGGGTGAAAAACACACATTCTTGATTGACTCCAAGGTAATTACAGACTTGAAAGCCAAGCAGGTTTATTGAGATGGTAGAAATTAGTAGAGATATTCTTTGGAAAGGAATTATTGAAGATTTATTCGAGTTTTTTATTTGCTATTTTTATCCTGAATCTGACACGCTTTTTGATTTCACAAAAGGTTTTGTGTTTTTGGATAAAGAACTTGAACAGCTATTTCCTATTTCGGAAAATAATCGTCGTTTTGCTGATAAATTAGTGAAAGTTTATACAAAAGAAGGTAATGAAAAATGGATTTTGGTTCATATCGAGGTACAGGGCTATGAAGACAAAAACTTTGCAGACCGTATGTTTACCTATTATTACAGAATATTCGATAAGTATCAGTAGAAAATTGCAGCTTTAGCTATTTTTACGGATGATAACCCTCTGTATTATCCAAGAGAATATCACACCAATTTCTTAGAAACTTCATTGACGTATCGTTATAAAACGTTCAAGCTCTTGGACTATACACCTGAGTATTTTCAAACACAAGATAACCCTTTTGCAGTAGTTTTAGAAACCGCTTTATATGGTTTAAAAAAGAATAAACTTTCAGATAAAACCCTTTTTTCGCTTAAGTTAGATTTAGCCAGACGTTTCTATCAGAAAGGTTATTCACGAGATACTTTTTGGAAAGTTTGTGTGTTTATAAAGCATTATGTTTCTTTTGGAGAAAAAGAATTATTTAGTAAATTAGACGAAGAAATTGATATTGTTGCTAAAACACGTAAAAATATGGGAATCATAGAAGCAATTCAAGAAGAAATAAAAAGAATAAGTTACCTCGAGGGAGAAGAGAAAGGTCTTGAAAAAGGTCTTGAGAAAGGACAAATATCGGCTATCCATAAAATGTACAAAAAGGGTTTTTCAGTAGAGGTTATTGCGGATGTTTTGGAGATACCTACTCATGATGTAGCAAATGCCATTAAGTAAAAATAACGCATTAAAATCATAAAAATACAATAACATTTAGCACACTATGAAACCCCGAAAACCATCGGGGTTTTCTATTTGTTTATAACATGAAAACTATATCTCAACTTATTACCAATATTAAGTCTAAGACAGTTGTAGGAACAACAGAAACCCAAGTATCAGAGCTAATTATCGACTCTCGGAAAGTGACGGCTGGTTGTATGTTTGTGGCAATGAAAGGCACACAGGTAGATGGACATACCTTTATTCCTAAAGCCATTGAACAAGGTGCAGCGGCTATTCTTTGTGAAAATCTACCAGAGGTTCAACCCACAGCTGTAACTTTTATCCAAGTGGCAGATGCAGCAGAGTCTCTGGGTTACATAGCGGCTAATTTTTACGATAACCCTTCTGAAAAACTTAAATTGGTAGGTATTACAGGTACAAACGGAAAAACTACTACCGTAACCTTGTTATTCCGTTTATTTCAGGCTTTGGGGTATCGTTGTGGTTTGATTTCAACGGTTCAAAATCAAATAGATGAAGAAATAATTCCTTCTACTCATACTACCCCCGATGCCGTAAACCTTAATAAACTATTGGCAGAAATGGTGGAGGCAGGCTGTACCCACGCATTTATGGAGGTAAGTTCACACGCTGTGGTACAGCATCGTATCACAGGAGTCTCTTTCACAGGAGCGATATTCTCTAACATTACCCACGACCATCTTGATTTTCACGGAACGTTTGAAAACTATATTAAAGCCAAAAAAGGTTTTTTTGATGCCCTACCAAAGACTGCTTTTGCCCTCACGAACATAGACGACCGTAGGGGAGGAGTAATGTTGCAAAATACCAAAGCCAGCATCAATACGTATTCCTTAGAAACCCTCGCTACGGTAAAAGGACGTATCATTGCGGATAGCATTTACGGTTTACAAATGGAAATTGACGGTCGGGAGATACATTTTCAGTTAATCGGTACGTTTAATGCCTATAACTTGATGGCAATTTACGGTGCGGCGGTATTATTGGGCGAAGATAAAGACGAAGTATTAATGCAAATGTCGGGATTAAAAACGGCTCCAGGACGATTTGAGCAGATTGTATCGTTGAAAGACCAAAAGGTAGGTATCGTAGATTATGCCCATACGCCCGATGCCTTAGAAAATGTTTTGAAAACTATCAATCAAATTAAAGATGGTAACCAACAGATAATTACCGTAGTAGGATGTGGCGGAAACAGAGATGCTACCAAACGCCCTATCATGGCAAAGATTGCCTGTGAATTATCTAACAAAGTGGTTCTTACTTCGGATAATCCGAGAAATGAAGACCCTGCTGAAATTTTAGAGCAAATGCGAAAAGGTGTGCCTCCAATTGACTTTAAAAAAACTAAAATCATTGAAGACCGCAAAGAAGCTATTTTGTTAGCAGTAAACGAATTAGCTCAAGCAGGAGATATTATACTTGTGGCAGGAAAGGGGCATGAAAATTACCAAGAGATTAAAGGTGTAAAATATCACTTTGATGATAAAGAAATATTGGCGGAGGCTTTTGGTAATTAAATTAATTACTGAGTTGGTGCATCAATAACAGAAGATAATTAAGAGGTCCACGTACTATTGTTGGCTTTTGAGAAGGAAACGGACGAACTGATAAAATTTGGTTAATAAACCCCGATAAATTAGAAAAGTTTTTCATGTAAATACGTCTTTTTGAATTACTTACACAAAAGTATATCATTAAATCAATATCATTACTACCGTTTAATAAGTCTGAACAAAAGTTTATGATAAAGTACAATTTTTTCAAGAAATCTTGAAATTATGAGGATAGTTATCCTTCCAATTTACTTTTATAATTTACTACTTGCTAAATATAAATATTCCCATAATCCTAAAAGAAAAAAATGAAACCTTACTTATTAATACTTACTTACTGGCTGCTCAGTATCCAGTCGTTTGCTCAAAACGTAACTACTACTGAAGAACAAGATGAAATAAAGCAAGTGATTGCCGATGAAGCCAAGTTTTTTTATGCCCGCAATGCCGATAAATGGGCGAGTTGTTACCGCCAAACTGCTCAAACTTATTGGGCTTGTATTGAAGAAGACGGAACGCTTCAGCGGGAAGGCTGGGATAACATTGCTCCTTTCGTGATGGGTTATATCAAGGATAACCCTAAGCCGATTAAATGCACCTTTAAACGAGAAAACTATAATTTTAGAAAAGTAAATCCTACGTACATTTGGGTGACATTCGACCAAACCCGCACAACGGCAGGGAAAAAAGATTTTTCTAAAGAAACCCGCATCATGGAGTTGATTAAAGGTGAATGGAAAATTGTGAACATGACAGGTTTTTGGATGCCTAACGAAAAATTAGCCAAGGCTGATTCACCCGAAAAAGGGAAAGAAAAGAAAATAGAGCCAGAGAAAAGTAAGAAGGGGACTTCGGAAGGTGATAAGAAGAAAACGGTAAAAGAAGTTAAGAAAGCCTCGTAGTTATTCGGTATTAGGCATTTTAGAGAAATGCCTAATACCTCGAATATTTCTTTCTTTAAACCCTAATACTGTCACAAAATCCACTCTCCTTTAGAAACCCACTGAACTTTCCCTCCAATTCTGATACTAAATTCGATTTCTGAAATCTTTTTACCATCGTGATATAAAATAGACGGTCGGGGTATTTCATAGCCTTGTTCTACGCTGATTTGCACAGAATCTGCCTTTAAGAAGTTGGTTTTTAATACGTAACTCAATAAACATCCATTAGCACTACCCGTGGCAGAATCTTCTATCAATTTTCCGTCTTCAATCAAAAACATTCGTCCATTTAGTTGATTTTTAGCAGAATAGGTTTCGTTCGTGAATACAAAAAAGTTCATGGATTTCCCCGATGGATGATTGGTTTTGTGAAGGTGATATTTCAATAAAAAAGCTATCATTTTTTCAGCGTTGGGCTTCATGGTTTGAAGAGCCGATAACTTTTTGACGGGAATAATCAAAAACGCCAAGCCCGTAGAAACCTCTAAAATCGGGAATTCATACAGCATATCTTCTAAGGCAATTCCTAAAATTTCTGCTAATTCCTCCACTGGGTAATCCTTTCCAAAAATAGGATTAATTTGTTGCATCCAAAGTTTATCACCCACAAAATCAACGGGTATTTTACCTACTCCCAGATTCAAAATGACCTGATTTGCAGGTTTTTGAATGATTTGCTCCCGAATTACGAAAGCTGTTCCCAAAGTTGGATGCCCCGCAAAAGGAATCTCTTGTTCTGTCGTGAAAATACGAACATCATAACCTTGCGTGGTAGAAGTTTTGGTATTGATGAAAGTGGTTTCAGCAAAATTGATTTCTTTTGCCATTGCCTGCATCGTTTCAGTAGAAATTGAGCCATCATGTTCAAAAACAGCCAATTGGTTGCCCTGATATTTTTGTTCGGCGAATACATCTACGATGTAAAAAGGGAGGGTTTTCATAATGAGGTAAAATAAATATGGCATAAGTTGCCCCATGCCATACTGTAAAATAATTATTTTTTAAGCGAATAATTCTGACACAACTACCTCAAAATCAGGTAATACGGGACTTGCAGAACATACATCATTTTCGATGCAAACTTTTATATCTCGACGTGACGTATAAACATAAACCATTTTGAGT
>JALONS010000445.1 GCA_025454855.1 Arcicella sp. | reverse complement strand
CAATACGCCTTATACCGTTCCTGCGATGGATTTATCAACGCCTGCGGGAGCAGTAGCAAGTTTACAAAGCCCTAATTTAGCTACTCGATATTTAGCATGGGAAGCCCTACGGAAATTTGGAAAATCATCCGAAAATGAACTACTTAAAGTATATAATGGTGATAATCAGCGAATGAAAGCCCGTGCTTTTTGGGCATTATGTAAATTAATAGACGGTAAAAAATATACTGAAATGGCATTAGCAGACGCTAATCCAGATATGAGGATTGCGGGTATAAGAGCCGCCCGTCAATTAAAATTAGAGGTTACGGCTTATTTGAAAAATTTAGTAAAAGATACCGACCCACAAGTACGCCGTGAATGTGCTATTGCCCTACACGGAAATAAGTCTGCTGATGCTCCTGCACTTTGGGCTGAGTTAGCCAGCCAACACGATGGCAAAGACCGCTGGTATCTGGAAGCTCTGGGCATTGGGGCTGCCGAAAATTGGGATGCGTGCTTTTCGGCTTACTTAAAAAAAGTAAACGACCCCACCCAAACTGAAGCCAGTCGTGACATTGTTTGGCGTGCCAGAACCGATGAATCCATTAAGTTTTTAGCCAGTTTAGCCACTGATACCAAAACCGATTTAAAAGACCGTTTACGTTATTTCAGAGCATTTGATTTTAACAAAGGGAAGAGTAAATCCGAAACCCTTTTAGCGATGTTGAAAGGCAATACAAACGAGCAAAATCAAATCAATAAGCTGGCGTTGAGCCACTTAGATGCCGACTTTGTAAAAACTTCTCCCGTGGCAAAAGAGTCTTTAACCAAATTGATGGCAACACTGACGGGTAAAGAATTCATTTTGATGCAACAAAAATATCGTTTACCCGAAGAAAATAATCGTTTGTTATCCATGATTGAAAAAGGCGAAATGGCACGTGAAGCAGGAGATATTCTGGTGAATTCGCCCGAAGGATTAACCAAGATGAAAGCCATTATCAACAATCCTAAAAATGAAGAATTAGCCATAAAAACGCTAAATTCATTACGTTGGACGGGTGGCAAACCGCATTTAGAATTAATACAATCAGTTATGTTTGACAAAACTAAATCCGTAAACTTACGCCGTGAAGCTACTCGCTTTCTGGGCGGTAGTTGGGGTGGTGAAGACCTGATTTTGAAATACTTGAAAGAAAGTAAAATTGAAAAAGACTTTATTCCAGTAGCCGTAGATGGAGTAAGCAAAGCGTGGCGTAGGGGTGTACGTACCGAAGCTGCTAAATATTTGGGGAATACTGCTGCCAGTACCAAAACAAAATTACCGCCAATGGCAGAGTTAATTGCCATGAACGGCGACGTTAAAAAAGGTGTTGAAGTATTCACGGCAAATTGTTCGGTATGTCATCAAGTAAACGGTGAAGGCATGGATTTCGGTCCGAAACTTTCGGAAATTGGTTCAAAGTTGGGTAAAGAAGGACAGTATTTAGCCATCATGTACCCCGATGCAGGCGTTAGTTTTGGCTACGAAGGCTGGGAACTAAAAATGAAAGATGGTTCTACGCTCACAGGTATCATTTCCTCAAAAACAGAAACCGATTTAGTATTAAAAATGCCGGGGGGAATTGTTCAAAACCTCAAAACAAGTGCCGTGAAATCTATGAAAATGATGAAAAATTCTATGATGCCTACGGGCTTAATGGAAGGCATGAGCAAAGACGAAGCCGTGAATTTGGTGGAGTATTTGATGAGTTTGAAGAAGAAGTAGAGTTGTTTTAGAATAATTAAACCCCAACTAAAGATTTGCTTTGGTTGGGGTTTTGTTTTGCTCCATAAAATCATTCTATCGGATACTTATAAACAGTGATGTCTATCTTTTGTACTCCTTTTTATCCCCAATATTGGGGATTTTTTGTATAAAAACTTTCGATAAAATTTGTTGTGCTTAAAGTCTGGTCAATCACAAAACAGATTTCCATGAAACTACTTCACAGCCAATAAGGATACGGCATCCATAAAACTAAATCCAACGTGGCAACGTGAGAGCATACAAACAATAAATACACAACACAAATTATCATGAAAACAAAATTGTTTATTTTAGGATTATTCACCTCTTTGGCTTTAATACAATCATGTAGCAAGAGCGAAGCCCCTGCTCCTTCTATGGTTGGCTATTGGGTTGGTAAATATGGTAACGGTTCAGGGGCTGCCCAAAGAGACCTTTCCTATCTTTTGTATGCTAACGGTACCATGAGAATTTATGATGGAAACAATACCGACACCGCAAAAGCTGACAAAGGAAAAGGCACATACTTTGTATCTGGAACGAAAATCAATGGCACTGGTACATCTCTGGTAAACAGCACTTACAGGTTTTCTTTTGTTGCCACTACCGACGAACAATTCACTACCATGTCGGGTACTTGGGGCAGTGGAACCACTACAACGGGTAATACTTTTTTTCTGAACAAAAAATAGTATTTTTATAAAAACCATTTTTATTATAAACGTTCATATTCAAGTATGAATTGAATACTTTTCATATAACCTCTGTCCTGATTTATATCTTAAATTCGGGAGGAGTTTTTTTTATTATACGTAATTTTTCATTAAAAGAATTTATCTTTGATTAAAACAAATCAAGTCATTTTTTATGAACTCTAATCGAAGAAATTTTCTCCAATCAGCGACGGCACTTTCTTTGTTATCTTCTTTCAAAAATAAAGAAACTAATACCTTCAATTTTCCAATTTCGTGCAATGCGTACAATTGGACTACTTTTTATCGGCGACAAAACAAACAATGGGGACAGGATTTAGAGGTTAATTTATCTGAATTAGCCCAAACGGGTATTAAAGCCTATGAGCCAGGTCTGGAAAGTGCCGAAGACGTTAGGCGATTAGCCCCATTTCTTAAAAAATACGGAATTTCGATGCCTTCGGTGTATGTCAATAGTGTGTTGCACAAAGCCAATGAAGCCGAAAAATCAATCGCCACCGTTTTATCCATTGCGGATGAAGTGGTAAAATTGGGTACTAAAATCATGGTTACAAATCCCAGCCCTATTAAATGGGGTGGTACAGAAATAAAATCGGATGCTGAACTGATAACCCAAGCTCAAAGTATCACCACGTTTTACAAAATACCACGCCCGAAAACGTTAGTTTTTGTTTTGATATTCATTGGGTTTATCGGGGTTCTTCCGATTCACAAGTAGCCGTTTTCGATGTTTTGAAAATGTACGGAAATCGGGTAGTAGAATTACATATTCGGCAATCGGTTAATGGTATCTGGTCTGAAACTTTTGGGGCAGGAGACATTGATTATCAACGCTTTGCTCAGGAACTACAACGCCTAAAAATACGTCCCCATTTGGTTATTGAACAGTGTATTGAAGCCCAAACCCCTAATACGATGGACGGGGTAGCAGCACATATTAAGGATTTGGCGATGGTAAAAACAATCTTCAAAAGATAGTAAACACACCATTTATTAAAAATTGTCAATCAATTTTCAGCCGAAATCCTCTTGTGAGTATCTTCCCGAAAGTTTTAGAACTTTCGAGAAGGTGAGTAACCAAATTAATGGTGCAAAATATGGATAATACTTTTTACGCAGACAGTAAGGAATCATTCAGAAATTGGCTTCGTGAAAACCACGACTCAGCCCAAAATTTATGGCTAATTATCTATAAAAAAGATATTACCTACGACCAAGCCGTAGATGAAGCTCTTTGCTTTGGGTGGGTGGATAGCTCCATCAAGAAAAACGATGAGGTAAGTTTTCTTCAATACTTCGCCCGAAGAAACCCTAAAAGTAACTGGAGTAGGGTAAATAAACAGAAAGTAGAACGCTTGATAAACGAAGGATTAATGACTGAAGCAGGAATAAAAATGATTGAATTAGCCCAAAAAACAGGTACTTGGACGGCGTTAGATGACGTAGAAAATCTCATCGCACCCCCTGATTTACAAAATGCTTTAGACCAAAACCCTTTGGCTTCAGAATATTTTGCGTTGTTCCCTCGTTCGGTGAAAAGAGGTATTTTAGAATGGCTTCTGAATGCCAAACAACCCGAAACTCGCCTCAAAAGAATTACGGAAATAGTGAGCAAAGCGGAACGAAATGAGCGAGCAAATCAGTTTGTTAAGAAATAAACTTCCACATGACACGCAGAACTATGCTCAAATTTCTCCTCTCGGTCTCGGCTATCGGGTTTAGCTCTTATCTTTTTTTACAACAAAAACTTTTCGGTAAGCATCCAACGGGTTCAAGATTAGACCGTATCAAAAAATCCCCCAATTTTCGGGATGGTGTTTTTCAAAACCTCTCTCCTACCGAAGTATCCTCCAACAAAGACGCATCCACTTTGGATATGCTCCGAAAATTTATTTTTGGTACTGAAAACGTAAAACCTCCGAAACCCATTCCATCAGTAAAAACAGATTTGAAAAATCTCATTGCCGACACTCCTACTATCGTTTGGTTCGGGCATTCTTCTTATTTTATAAAATCTAAAAATACCACCGTTCTGATTGACCCCGTGTTTAGTGGGAATGCCTCACCAGTATCGTTTATGGTGAAAGCCTTTGAAGGTTCAAATACTTACGGTGTTGACGATATGCCCGATATTGATATGCTCATTCTTTCGCACGACCACTACGACCATCTTGATTACCAGACGATTACAAAATTAATCCCCAAGATTAAAAAGTTTTACACGGCTCTTGGTGTAGGAGAACATTTAGAGCTTTGGGGTGTAAAACCCGAAAATATCATAGAATTTGATTGGATGGAAAGTCATCAAATTTCGAGCGACATTAACTTAACGGCAACTCCCGCAAGGCACTTTTCGGGTAGAAGTTTTGCTCGAGCTAAGTCATTGTGGGTTTCTTTTGTACTAAAAATTCATGGTTATAATATCTTCCTCGGCGGTGATTCGGGTTATGATACGCACTTTAAAATGATTGGTGACAAATTCGGGCCATTTGATTTTGCTCTGTTAGAAAACGGTCAGTATAATTTAGATTGGCATTATATTCATACTCTCCCCGAAGAAACCGCCCAAGCTGCCCAAGACCTCAATGTTAAGATTTTCATGCCCGTACATTGGGCTAAATTCCCTTTGGCTTTCCACGCTTGGGACGAACCCATCATTCGTTTACAGAAAAGCGTAAGCGAAAAAAACTTAAAAATGACTACCCCCATGATTGGTGAACCTGTGATATTAGACAAAATCTATCCTGACACAACTTGGTGGGAAGCATAAAATTTCATTTAGAAAATTGGTAGGTAAATATCTTTAAATCATTAAGTTTGTCTTAGAAAATAACATAACCAAATGGAAAGACGAGACTTCACTAAAAATTTAATTGCTGGTACAGGCTTACTTACGATGCCTTCATTAACAAAAGATATGAAACCATTAACCTCTTTTAATAACCCACAGCCTCCTTTTAAACTCAAATACGCTCCGCATTTCGGAATGTTTGAGAATTCAGCAGGAAAAGACGAAATAGACCAATTAAAATTTATGTACGAAGTAGGTTTTCGGGCATTAGAAGATAATGGTATGATGGGAAAGTCACCTGAATTACAGACTAAAATTGGCGATACAATGGCAAAATTAGGGATGTCGATGGGCGTTTTTGTGGTTGGTTTTGATGGTTGGCCTCCTAAAAGTACCCTCACAACGGGTGATAAAGAATGGCGAGATAAATTCTTGAAAACTTGCCGTGAAGCCGTAGAAGTAGCCAAACGCTGTAACGCTAAATATATGACCGTTGTACCGGGTAATTTTCAGCGAGATTTACCGATGGGTATTCAAACCGCCAACGTCATTGAATCGTTAAGACAAGCCGCTGTTTATTCCTTCGTCATTCCGACCAAACCTATATGATTTGTAAAGCGGTGAACAGTCCTGCTTGTAAAATTTTATTTGATATGTGGCATATGCAACGCAACGAAGGACGTATAACTCGTAACATGGATTTAACTTGGGATGAAATTGCTTATTTCCAGATTGGAGATGAACCAGGGCGTAATGAACCTACTTCGGGCGAAGTAAACTATAAATTCCTTTTCAACTAATCGAGGAGAATTTATTTTAGGAATGGAACACGGTAATTCTATCAAAGGCAAAGAAGGTGAAATGAAATTGATTGAAGCCTATCGTTGGAGCGATATATCGTAAAAATTCAAGATTTACAAAGTTAGAGAAGTTGAACGGTTGATTACCGCTAATTTTGACTTCTTTAACTCTGTAACTATTCCACTATTTTCAAAGCCTCTTCTTTTCCTTCCAAATTATTATCAATCACTTCTTTCAACAAAACATCTGCTTCTGCCTTATTCTTGGTTGATTTTTGCAACAAAGCAAGGGCTTGATAAAACTTACCAGGATTGGCAAAAAGACTTTTCTGTGAAGCTAAATTTTTGAAATACCCAATGGCTTTATCATAGTCTTTCAATCTCAAAGCTGTAATTCCTGCGTACTTGAGTGCTTCGCTATCCGTGTTATTGTTTTTCAGAACGTCCTCAAAAATACGTTGGGCTTGGGTCAATTTTTGGTCATTA
>JALONS010000148.1 GCA_025454855.1 Arcicella sp. | reverse complement strand
TATCCAGTTTATGCTCCAGACGGAAGTTTCTTTACAAATGGTACGCCTGCTTTCCGTAATCCTGTTTCTCTTTTGGAACAAGTTAGTAACACAGGAAGTACATCCAGAACTTTGATGAATATTAGTGGAACATGGAACATCACCAAAGATTTATCTTACAAAGCAAACTTTGGTTTAGATAATTCTGACGGTGTGACCAGAGTAAGTGTACAACCAGGAACACCAGGTTTTGCTAATAATATCCCTAATAATCAGGGTTATGCAAGAATTGCCAACCGTTACATTACCACAACAACTCTTGAGCATACATTAAACTACAAAACCATTCTTGGTAAATCGAAGTTTGATGCAATAGCTGGATTCTCATATCAAAAATTTGAGAATCAAAGTGATTACGGACAGTCAAGATTTTTCATTACTGTGCCAAACTCAGGTTTTAATTTAGCTAATAACCTTCAGTTTGTAGATAATAGTGGTTCAAATAAGGCATTCGAAGCAGGTTCTTCTAATGCACAAAATGATTTACAATCATACTTTGGACGTGTAAACTATTCATATGCTGATAAATATTTATTAACTGCTACATTACGTGTTGATGGTTCTTCGAGATTTGGTATCAACAACAAATATGGTTATTTCCCTTCGTTCGGAGCGGCATGGCGTTTATCTAATGAGGCTTTTGTACCAAAAGAGGTTTTCTCAGATTTGAAATTGAGAGCTAACTGGGGTGTTACAGGTAACCAAGAATTCCCTAATAATACTTCTTTGGCTACTTATAAGCCTAATTCAGGAGCAGGAGCTGCCGAAAAAGAAAATGTGCCAAATCCTAATATTCAATGGGAATCTACTACTGCTTATGGTGTAGGTCTTGACTTTGCTTTAATACAAGGTAGATTGTCAGGTACAGTTGATTATTTCAACAGAAGTACTAACAACTTATTGTTCCCATTTGCGGCACCACAGCCAGATGTAGCTACTACAAGATGGGACAATATTCCTGCCGACATTAGAAATTCAGGGGTTGAACTTACAGTAAACTATCAAATCTTAGCTGGTAAGAAATTAGGTTGGGATGCAAGTGTGAATGCTACTTTCTTGAAAAATGAAGTTGCGAAATTAAACGTCGCTACCATTCAAACTGGTAATTTATACGGGCAAGGTTTGTCAGGAGCATTCATTCAACCAATTACACAAGGATATCCATTGTATGGTTTCTTCTTGAATGAGTTCAAAGGATACAATGACAAAGGTAATACCCTTTTATCGGCTGATAAAGTTTATGCAGGAAGTCCATTCCCTTCATTAGTTTGGGGTTTAACTAACAACTTTACTTTTGGTTCATGGAATGCAAGTTTGTTTATTAATGGTCAGTCAGGTGGGTATATCTACAATAACACTGCCAATGCAGTATTGAATAGAGGTTCATTAGTACAAGGTAATAACGTAACTCCATTCACATTGTCAAGTACTGTTGGACAAGATTACAGAGATGCTCCAGTACCATCAACATTCTATTTAGAGAAATCTGATTTCATTCGTGTATCAAACTTAACAATCGGACACACAGTGAAATTACCAGATAACAGTTTTGCGAAATCATTGAATATCTCATTGACTGGTCAGAACTTATTGTTGATTTCAAACTATTCTGGTTTAGACCCTGAGATTTCAAACCCATCGGCAGCGAGAAATGATGTTCCTTCTTTAGGTATTGATTATATCGCATATCCTAAAGCAAGAATTTTTACTTTAGGAGTTAGTGCTAATTTTTAAGAATTATTTAAAATATATTGATATTATTAAAACTTAATTTTTAAACGATAGGTTAGTACAATAATACAAAAAATGAAAAATATTAATAAAATAATCATTCCCTCATTAATAGGTGTATTAATGACGGGAGCCATAGGATGTACCAATTTAGATGATGTAGTTCTCGATAAAACAGATAAAGCGGGTGCTTTACCAGCTTTACAGTTGAAGGCGGCTTATCAAAGTTTAGGAAGAATTACAGATCAAGCAGCGATTTATGCTTTAACTGAACATCCTTCTGATGAGATGCAAGGACCCACCAGAGGAGCTGACTGGGATGATAATGGTAGATGGAGAAACCTTCATACTCATACTTGGACAAACCAAAGTGATGACGTGTTAGCGGCATGGAATGACTTGAACAAAGGTCATGCTTTGGCAAATGAAGTAATAGGAGATTCCAGATCTACTGCTAAACAAAAAGCAGAAGCCAGATTCCTTAGAGCATTCTATATGTATTATACAGTTGACTTATTTGGTCAAGTAGCGTTTAGAGACTTAGCTAATCCAGGTGCTTTGCCAAAAGCATTGAGTCGTAAAGAGGCAGCAGCTCTAATTATTTCTGAGCTAAATGCTATTATGCCAGAATTAGATGCATCTACGGCGTCAAACACAGGAACAGCAACTAAAAATGCAGCTTCTTTCCTTTTAGCTAAGACGTATTTAAATAATGGTGTATTCTCGCAAGACCCCAATTCTCCTGCAGGTCCGTTTACATTTGCCAAAGCAGATATGGACGCAGTAATTGCTAATGCGGACGTAATTATTAATTCTGGAAGATATTCTTTGACGGCAAATTACTTTGATAACTTTCACTATGAAAATACATCAAGATCAAAAGAATTGATTTTTGTAATTCAAAATGAAAAAGGGGCAAGTTTAGGTAATGGTTCTTCTCCAAGAAACCGCTATTTCATGACTACTCACTATAATCAAACACCAAGTGGTTGGAATGGATTTACTACTTTAGCTGATTTTTACAATAGCTTTGACAAAGCTGATACTCGTATCGGAGCAGCTATTCCTGGTGTTACTGATGTAAAAGGACTTCGTGCTGGTTTCTTGATTGGACAGCAGTTTGATGAAAAAGGGAAACCTTTAACCGACAGAACAGGTAAGCCATTGATATTCACTCCTGCTATCGACCTCAAGAATGCTTCAGAGCCAGAAGGTGTTCGTGTAATTAAATACATTCCAGATTTGTCTGACCTTGATAATCCTGGTAATGACTACGTATTTTTCCGTTATGCGGATGCTTGGTTGATGAAAGCTGAAGCATTGTTCAGAAGTGGAAATGCTGCTACTGCTTTATCAATGATTAATACTTTGAGAACAGCACGTGGTTCAAGAGCTTTAACAACATTGACTGAAGCTGATATTTTGGCTGAACGTGGACGTGAATTATACTGGGAAGGTTGGAGAAGAAATGACCAAATTCGTTTTGGTAAATTCTCTGACCCAGTTCAAAACCGTTCGTCTGCATCTCCTGCATTCCGTGTGGTATTCCCTATTCCACAAAGAGAATTGGAAATTAATCCAAACTTGAAGCAAAACTTCGGTTATTAAGAATTTTTATATTACCGTTAATCAAAAAATGCTCGTTTTTACGAGCATTTTTTGATTAATTACCTTACCACAATCTTATAAATTAGTTTTAATAGTAATAAAATTGATTAATTGACATAGGCATGAAGATGAAATACTTTAGTTGTTCTTTAAAATATGTGACGTTTTTGATTTTAATGATTAGTTTTTTATCATGTTCATCAAGCGAAGAAGAGGAGGCGAAGATGTACCAAACTATCTTGCAATCTCTCAAAGATAATCAGTCTAAATTCAACATAAAATTGAATGGAGATGATTTTTATAAGCAGGAAAGTATTTTTAATGGGCATTTAGAAATTTTGGAGAAGACTTTTACCATCAGTTATTTCGATCAATTTGATAGTAATGTAATGATACATTTTGGGGGAAATAAATGGTACGCTGGCAGACCAATCAAAATACCAGTTAAGTTGGAAAGTGGATATTCTTCAAATGTAATGATTGGAAGAATGAAGGATAAAGAAAAGCGTTTGGGAGAAGGTTATTTGATGGCAGAAGGGTTTCTAACGTTTAAGTGTTTTACCAAAGAAAAAATCATTATGACACTTGAAGGTAAAGCAAAAAAATATCCCAAAGTAGATGCAGCAAGTCCTTCGTTTGATGTGAAAGGAACGATTGTTATCAAAAACCCTAAGATAAATTTTTTGAGTGTAGATGAAAAAGCAGCTTTTTATGAGAAATACTAAATAAGCATTTATTAAAGATTTTTATATTTTTAACTACACATACCATGAGGGTAATAACTACCATACTTATTATATGTTATTGTATCTTGAGTTTTTCAAATAGCATTACAGCTCAAAGAACTACCTATTCTTTGAAGGGTAATATAAAAGATGCTTTGAGTGGTAAACCACTTAAAGGGGCGGTTATTTCGTTAGATTCCCGTAAGACGGGAATTATCACGGATTCTTTAGGTAATTATGCTATGAGGTTGCCCGAGTCAGATTACGTAATAAAAATAACATTTGTTGGTTATAAACCTTTTCGTCAATTTATAAAATTCAATAAGAATACGGTTTTGGATGTTGTTTTATACGATGTCACGAAGGAATTAGAGGAAGTTATTGTATCCAGTGTGGTTACTCGGAAAGATATTGGTACACCTTCGTTGGGAGTAGCGTTATTGAGTATGAAAGGAATTAAAAAGATTCCTGCTATGATGGGTGAGGTAGATGTTTTCAGAAGTTTACAGACGTTACCAGGTGTTTCGTCGGTTGGAGAGGGGGCAAATGGTTTAAATATTAGGGGAGGAGCGGTTGACCAAAATTTAATTTATATAGATAATGCACCCATTTTTAATCCAACGCATCTTTTTGGATTATTTTCCATTTTTGCATCGGATGGTATCAGGGAGTTAGAATTGTATAAAGGAGGAATTCCCGCCCGTTTTGGTGGAAGAACTGCATCGGTGTTAGACATAAAAACGATAGACCCCAGTTTGGATAAATTTTATATGAGTGGGGGAATCGGTCCCGTTTCAAGCCGCCTGCAAATGGAAGTACCAATCATAAAAAATAAGTTGTCTTTTCTTACGTCTGGTCGTCTATCATTTAACGATTTTTGGTTCAGGGCGTTTGCACCAGCTAATTTAAAGAATACTCGGGCTAATTTTTACGATGTTGCTAATAAGATTTATTACAAACCAAACGCCAAAAATACGTTTGCTTTAAGCACGTACTTTAGTCAAGATTTTTATCGAGTGGATTCTTTATTTAGCCTCGAAAACGTCATTGCAAAGCAAACAGACTTTACCTATGGACATCAAAATGTGTCTTTGAAGTGGAATAAGTATCTAACCCCCAGAGCAAATTTTGAGATTGTGGGAGCATACAGTAAATACAGAACCATTACCGAATCTCCAGACTCTGTTAATAGAATAGAACTCACCAATAGTATTCAATATCAGAGTATTAGGGCTAACGTTGATTATGTAGTTAATGAAAGGCACAAAACAAACTTTGGGATAAGTATCGTGAAATATGATTTAGACCCTGGAGTACTCAATAAGAATATAATATCTAAAATTTCAAGTGTAGAATTAGCTAAGGAGCATAGTATAGAACTGGCAATTAATGCGGATGACGAATTTAAGCTGAACGATAAATTGACAATTCAGTACGGATTAAGATTTACACAATTTTTGAATATAGGTCCTGCCGAAATAAGAAGGTATCAGGCAGGAGAACCCCGTTCGTCATTGACTTTGATTTCTACTGAAAATAAAGAGGGAATTGTGAAAACTTATGGTGGTTTTGAACCTCGGGTTACGGCTGTGTATCTGATTAATCCTAATACTTCATTAAAGTTTGGGTATAACCGAATGCAACAATTTTTACAACTCATCACGAACAATACAACCCCTTTACCTACTTCTCGTTGGAAGGTTTCCGATGAAAATATTTTACCACAAAGGAGTGATTTTGTATCAATAGGCTATTTCAAGACTTTTAATGAGAACGTCTGGGAGGCTTCAGTAGAGTCATATTTTAGGGATACTCGAAATGTAATAGACTACGTTTCGGGAGCTAATTTACAGTTAAATCAAGCATTGGAAACCCAATTATTATCTGGACGAGGACGCTCTTACGGTGTGGAGTTAATGATTACCAAGAAAAAAGGAGAAGTTACAGGGTGGCTGAGTTATACCTACGCACGTTCTTTCCAGCAAACTACTGGAGAATATCCAGAACAACGCATTAACAACGGTAATTGGTATGCGTCCAATTTTGATAAACCACACACTGTAAATATTGTATTTAATGCTCAACCCGATAAGCGAAACAGCTTTTCATTTATTTTTGCTTACAATACAGGAAGACCTCTATCTTCACCAACGGGTACTTACACGTTGAATGGACAACAGTTGCCGCTTTATATCCAAAGAAACAATGACAGAGTTCCCGATTATCACAGATTAGATTTTTCTTGGACAATTACTAACCCAAGTATGAAAGAGAAAAGATGGGAAGGGAGTTGGATTTTCACGGTTTATAATGTTTACGGTCGGGCAAATCCATATTCTGTGTTTTTCAAAAATGGAAGTGACGGTATAAAAGTATATGAATTGAGTGTATTTGCATCACCCTTAGTTTCTTTAGCTTATAACTTTAAATTCAAATAATTTTATGAGACGTTCCTTCCTATATTTCCTGATTGTTGTTGTGATTGTCACCTCGTGTGTTACACAAATACGTGATTTTGAGCAGGTTAGTAACGATGGTTTTTTAACGGTAGAAGGTTCGCTTTCAAACCAAAAAGGACCACATAGGGTGATTGTTTCGCAGTCTTCGCCCAGCATCAGTATTAATGTAGAAAACAAACCTATCAAATCCGCTCGTGTTTACATAACTGACGATAAGGGAGCGAGAGAAAATTTGATTGAAATAACAAATGGTATTTACGAAACATCGAATGGATTTTCGGGAATTGTAGGAAATACATACACTTTACACATTGATTTACCCAATGGTAAAAAGTATCAGTCGAACCCAGAAAAACTGATAGGTGTACCCAAGATAGACCGAATAAATTCAACGTTTAGCGTAAAAAGTAACTTTCCTGCTAATGATGTGCGGTCGGTTGGATTTGATATTACCCTTGATTTTACAGATTCCCCCGAACCCAATCAATATTATCAATGGAAATGGACACATTATGAAAGGACGGTTTTTTGTGCAAATTGTGATTTAGGGTACGACTACATACTTGGTAGATGTAGTTTAGAGCCTGATTTTCCCTACGGACAGACTTTCCCAGAAAGAATAAATTATCCGTGTTCAGAGCAGTGTTTTGATGTAGCTTTTAGCCCCACGTATAATATTTTATCTGATAATCTTTTTAATGGACAGCAAATTACGAATTATCCAATCGTGAGGGTTCCGTTTAATGACAGAGCACAATATTATCTAAAAATAGAGCAACGGAGTATTTCTCCGAAGGTATTCAGATATTATCGAAGCATAAAAGATGTAGCACAAGGCTCAGGAACACTGTTTGACGTGCCTGCCGAGACTCAGTTTAGCCCAAATATGTTTAATGTTAATGATGCGGATGAAAAAATATTAGGATTATTTGAAGTATTTGGTTCAGATGAACGAATAATTTATGTTGATAGAAATGTTGGAACGGGAAATTATGCTCCAGTAAGACCACAAATAATTGGTCGGACTCTTCCACCGCCACCAGGTGGTATCAGTGGACCCAGAGCTTATTGTACAGAGGGGAAATATCGTACTAAAACTGAACCAAAAGAGTGGAAAGATTAGCTTAAATATAATGATGAATAAAAACATACTTGAATATATTTTTTTAGGAGGAGTTGTCTCCTCCTTTTTGTTAGGTAGTTGTAAAGAAGAACAGACGCTGTTTAAAGTCCTACAACCTAATGAATCAGGTATTCAATTTACCAATACCGTTGTAGAATCAGAACAAGAGAATATCCTCAATTATGAATATTTTTATAATGGCGGAGGTGTAGCATCGGGAGATTTTAATAATGATGGACTTGTAGATTTATATCTAACTGCTAATCAGACAGATAATAAATTGTATTTGAATAAAGGTAATCTGCAATTTGAGGATATAACTGAAAAGTCAGGAACTACAGGGCGTAAAAATGCGTGGAAAACGGGTGTGAGTGTAGTTGACATTAATGCTGATGGATGGTTAGATATTTACGTTTGTTATTCGGGCTTGCGAGATTCTACTTTACGTAAAAATCAACTTTTTATCAATAACAAAAATCTAAACGGTTCATCGCCACAATTTACCGAAAAAGCCAGTGAATATGGCTTAGATGATTCGGGTTATTCTACGCAAGCAGCCTTTTTTGATTATGATTTAGACGGCGATTTAGACTGCTTTTTGGTTAATCATAACTTAGCAGGGTATCAACGTAAAGAGGCATCAGTTATGAGAAGTGCCTATGATTATAATGCGGGCGATAAATTGTTCAGAAATGATGGCAATGAGCATTTTACAGACGTTTCACAACAAACGGGAATCAAGAGTAATCCATTGGGCTTTGGCTTAGGCGTGATGATTTCGGATATGAATCAGGATGGCTATCCAGATATTTATGTAACTAACGACTACGTAGAAGATGATTATTTATACATCAATCAACGAAATGGTACATTTAAAGATGAACTTCGAGAAAGGATTGCCCATACTTCTTACTCATCGATGGGTGTTGATGTTGCTGATATAAATAACGATGGGCTGTCTGATATTTTTACGTTAGATATGTTGCCAGAAGATAATGCCAGACAGAAATTATTGCTCTGGGCAGATAATTGGAATGTATATCAGGCTCAATTACAGAATGGTTTTTGGCACGCCAATATGCACAATATGTTGCAAATAAATCAAGGAAATGGCGGTTTTTCTGAAATTGGACAATTAGCAGGGGTTTCCAATACCGATTGGAGTTGGGGAACGCTTTTGGCAGATTTTGATATGGATGGTTACAAAGATATTTTTGTGACCAACGGTATCGGAAGAGATTATACCAATGCTGATTTCATTAAATATTACAATGATGAAGAAGCGAATGGTACTAAAAAACCATTGTTGGAGCATCTAAAACAAATGCCTACGAGCCAAACCAAGAATTATATTTTCAAGAATAACAAAGACTTGACGTTTACCAATACCCAAAAACAGTGGGGATTTGACCAGCCAACCGTTGCCAGTGGTTGTGTGTACGTGGATTTAGATAATGACGGTGATTTTGAAATTGTGACGAATAATTTGAATGAACCTTCTCGGATTTATAAAAATACACAGCAAGAAAGAGAAGCTAAGAACTTTGTGAAAATCAAGTTGAAAGGTTCTACACGCAATCCCTTCGGTATTGGGGCAAAAATTACGGTAAAAGTTAATCAAAATGTTCAGATACAGGAGGTTTACCCCACGCATGGATTTCAATCGAGTAGCATCGGAGACTTACTTTTTGGCTTGCCCGATGAAGTAAAAAAATGTGATATTGAAGTTAAATGGATGGATGGAACAAAACAGATTCTGCCAAATGTATCAATAAATCAATTGCTTACGATTGATTATGCGAAAGCTACTCCTGATAATACCATTGCTGCCAACTCTCCCAATGGACTTTTAGCAGCTACCCAAAGTTTAGATTATCAACATATTGTTCCACCCACCAACAACTTTGACCGTCAGATAATGCTACCGATTCAATATTCGTATTCGGGTCCTAAAATGGCAGTAGGAGATGTGAATTTAGATGGCATCCAAGATGTTTTTATTGGTGGAACTACCGAACAAACGGGTGGGATAATTTGGGGGAATAAAACTACGCTCCTAAAACTAAAATCCCAGCAAAAACATAATAATCAAGATGCTATAATTCAAGATTTTAACGGGGATAAATTCCCAGATTTATACATTGCGAATGGTAATTATGCCAACGCTCAATTTGTGGAACAAAATGATGAGCTGTGGTTGAATGACGGGAAAGGTAATTTTAAACAAGCTCCCCTTCCCGAAGACCAAACCAATAGTCTGTGCGTAAAAACGATTGATTTTGACCGTGACGGTGATTATGATATATTCATTGGAGGACATATAAAACCGAATCATTTTCCATTTTCGGAAGAAAGTTTTTTGCTCAAAAATGATGGAAAAGCTCAGTTTACGAAAATTTCATTGGGAGATTTGGGCTTGGTAACGGGGGCAACTGTAACAGACTTAGACGGAGATAAATTTGAAGAAATTATGGTAGTAGGAGAGTGGATGTCGCCAATTGTTCTAAAAAATAAACAAGGGAATCTCTCGCCTGCTGTCAGTAATTCAACGGGTAGTTTAAAAGGCTGGTTTAATACCATTGAAAAAGCTGATATTGATGGAGATGGGGATGATGACTTTATTTTGGGAAATTTGGGGACAAATACCCAAGTCAGGGCTAATGAAAACGAGCCTGCATCATTAATTTACGATGATTTTGACCAAAATGGAACGACAGATTTCTTTATGAACTATTATATTCAAGGAAAATCATACCCAGCCTATTCTCGAGATGAAGTAGCCGAACAAATACCAATGCTGAAAAAGAAATTCCCTGACTATAAAACTTTTTCTGAGGCAACAATAGAGCAGTTTTTTGATGGCAATATCGTGGAGAAGGCGAATAAGAAAGAAATAACAACGCTCAAAACGTTAATCTTAGAAAATAACAAAGGTGAATTATTAGTCCATGAATTGCCCATTCAAGCTCAAGTAGCTCCTGTTTACGCCATTTTAGCAGAAGATTTCAATCGTGATGGAAAGAAGGATATTTTGCTTATGGGGAATAATAGTAAATTCCGCCTGAGGATTGGTAAAGTAGATGCCAATACGGGCGTAATGCTATTAAATACAGGAAATAAGTTTAAATTTCGCCCACTTTCACCGCAACAGTCAGGTATCTATGTACGTGGCGATGTACGGTCAGTGAAGCGAGCTGGGAAAAATATATATGTAGGAGTGTGTGAGGGGAAAGTACAAGTATTTAGTAACACAGACTTTAGTCTGTAAGTGAAAGTACAGACTAAAATCTATGTTGCGTTAAACAACCATTTTTATTAATACAAATGAAAAAAATATCACTTTTGCTTATCGGAATGATTGCTTTTTCCTGTAATCAAAAAAATACGGATACACTTTTTGAAGAGTTACCTGCTTCGGAAACAGGAGTTGATTTTGTGAATAGAAGTCTTGAAAAAGACGATTTTAATATTTTTAGATACCGTAACTTTTACAATGGTGGTGGGGTTGCCATTGGTGATGTCAATAATGATGGGTTCGCTGATATTTTCTTGACTTCTAATTTTGAAGACAATAAACTCTATCTCAATAAAGGAAATAAAAATGCCATTCAGTTCGAGGACGTTACCAAACAGGCAGGAATTGTAGGGAAGAAATTTTGGAGTACGGGCGTAACTTTTGCCGATGTCAATGGCGACGGTTTTTTGGATATTTACGTCTGTAACTCGGGTAGCCGTGATGCTCGGGGTAATCAATTATACATCAATAATGGTGTAAAAAACGGTAAAGTAACTTTTACTGAAAGAGCCAAAGAATACGGTTTAGAAGATGGTGGTTTTTCAACTCATGCCGCTTTTTTTGACTACGACCGTGATGGCGATTTAGATATGTACTCGCTCAATAATAGTTTTACGCCAATGGATAGATTGGGTTATGCCAATCTGAGAAACCAACGGGATAAATTAGGGGGTGATAAATTATTCAGAAATGATAATGGACACTTTACCGATGTATCTGAGTCGGCGGGTATTTATGGTAGTTTGATTGGTTTTGGTTTGGGTATTACTATTGGTGACGTAAACAATGATAATTGGTTGGATATTTATATTTCTAACGATTTCTACGAGCGTGATTATCTGTACATCAATCAGCGAAACGGTACGTTCAAAGAAGATTTAGAAAACCAGATGCCACACATCAGTTTATCGTCGATGGGAGCAGACATTGCCGACATTAATAATGATGGTAATTTGGATATTTTCGTAACTGATATGTTGCCCGAAGGC
>JALONS010000147.1 GCA_025454855.1 Arcicella sp. | reverse complement strand
TCCATAACAAAAGCCCTTAGAAGTAACTTTCTAAGGGCTTTTGTATGTAAATGACTCATGGTGAAAGTGGGTTGAAGGATAATTTATACTGAGTAAAAAGTAAATGATAAGAATGCTAAATAGCAGAATTACCAAAATCTATAATTTACCGTATCTTAAACGTATAAACTTTAATTAATTGCTTATACATACTCAAAAACCTTTATGACAAAATAAAGGATAATTGTATTATTTTTATATTGTCGTTTAGCAGACATTTCATTATTCAATATTTTTGTATTTTTATCTTCAAATCTTTTCTTAGTGAGCAATTCATTAGCAAAAAATATAAAATATTGATTTATAGATATTTACAACATTTATTTGTAATTGTATTGTATGAAAATCAAATTTTCTTTAAAACTCATAACATTGAAATAACATATTTTACAGAGTTTTTTTATTATTTTGTATTTAATTTCAAAAGGAACTAAAATAGTATAAAACCGTTATAGTACTGACGAGAAAACAGTATTATCAGTTTTTAGGTTACAATCAGAAATATATTACGTCTAAAAATCATCCACAAATCCTTAAAAAATCTCAATTCATGAATTACCAAATACACGAAGGCAACGGTTATAAATACATAGACGAAGGAGAAGGAGAAATATTACTACTACTACACGGACTTTTCGGAGCATTGAGTAACTGGGCTGGGGTAATTGAAGGCTTCAAAAGTAAGTATCGAGTGATTATCCCGATGATGCCTATCTATGAAATGCCCATCGCCAAAGCTGGTTGTGAGGGGCTCTGTGAGTTTATTGAAGGTTTC
Organism: Arcicella sp.; assembly: GCA_025454855.1. Taxonomy (GTDB): domain Bacteria; phylum Bacteroidota; class Bacteroidia; order Cytophagales; family Spirosomataceae; genus Arcicella. The sequence continues at coordinate 9,322 of JALONS010000147.1, read as the reverse complement.
ATAAATTGGAAAGGCTATGAGGATTTAACTTTATTAGGAAATTCATTGGGTGGTCATGTATCGCTGATTTATACTTTGAAAAACCATCAAAAAGTAAAAAGATTGGTGCTTACGGGTAGTTCGGGCTTGTTTGAAGACGGTATGGGTGGTTCGTACCCCAAAAGAGGTAATTACGCCTACATCAAGGAACGAGTAGAATATACATTTTATGACCCCGCTACTGCTACTAAAGAGTTGGTCGATGAAGTTTTTGATATTACCAATACGGCTTCTAAAGTAATCAGGATAATTTCAATCGCTAAGTCTGCCCAAAGGAACAATATGGCTAAGGAAGTTGTTAATATCAAAGTACCAACATTATTGGTTTGGGGTTTGAACGACACCATAACACCTCCGCAGGTAGGGCATGAGTTTAACCGATTAATTGAAAATTCTGAGTTACACTTCATTGATAAATGTTGCCACGCTCCGATGATGGAACGTCCCGAAAAATTCAATGAAATTTTGGGAACATGGTTGGAGCAAACACCCATTCATTCAGAGATTTTAGTGTAAATTATTTGGAAATGTTCGGCAAATCTGTAATTTAGTATAAAAATTTACCACTTCAAATCAGCAGTATGTTCGCAAAAGACTTGATTAATCCGATGTTGCCCGTTTTAAAATCTACCGATACCGTTGGAGAAGTAATGGATTGGATGGACGAATATCGAATTGGGCAATTGCCATTAGTAAATGGAGAAGAATATCAAGGGTTAATCAATCTTGATACTATCATTGATGCTGATGAAGCCTTACCTTTATTGGCACTTCAACCTGCCCATGGTGATATTGCTGTCACAGAAAATCAACATTTATTAGAAATTTTATCGGTATCTCAAAAATATGATTTACAGGCTATTCCAGTATTGAATGATGAGCAAAAATTTGCGGGTACAATTAATAATCATGAATTGCTAAATCAGTTCACCAAGAACTTGGGGATACAAGAATTAGGAGCAGTGTTGGAAATAGCCGTAGAAAATAGAAGTTACTCGCTATCAGAAATTAGTCGTTTAATTGAATCAAACGATACAAAAATTATTAGTTCATATTATACCAGTAATACTACAAACGAGGAGTCAAAAGACATTCTAACCCTCAAACTTAATCGTCAGGACATTACTCATGTAGTAGCTACTTTAGAACGCTACGAATACGATATTGTAGGAGCTTATAATTTTGAAGCCTTAGAAACCCCTGACCGTGAACGCTACGATTTATTGATGAAATATTTAGATATGTAATTTAGTTTAGAGAATAGAGGACAGATTTTAGAGAAAAACTCCTCTATTCTCTGACATCTATCCTCTATCATCTATCTTACATACCGCTCAAAAAATTCATAAATTCTCAACATTCTATCAATTCTTTGGCGTACATTTCCTGACCGAGACAATTCATGTGTTCCTCCTGGCATTCTTACATACTCAACTTCTTTACCCATGATTTTCAGAGACTTATACATCATTTCTGATTGAATCACACCCGTTCTTAAATCATTTTCACCGTGTTTAATTAAAAAAGGTGTGTTGATTTTGTTCACATAGGTATAAGGAGACTCACGCTCTAAAATGGGTTTTATTTTTTCATCCCATGGATAACCGCCAAAATAATTAGGTGTAAGTCGCCAGGCATTTCCTTCACCCATAAACGTACTCAATTCATAAACGCCACGCTGAGCAAATGCAGCCTTAAAACGGTTATCATGCGAAATTACCCAAGCCGTCAAATAACCCGCATAAGACCCTCCCGTAATTACTTGGCGAGCAGTATCAGCCCAAGCCTCTTTACCAGCATCAGTGGCGGCGGCTAAAACGTCTTCGGTGGGTCCAGTTCCCCAGTCTTGATAGTTAGCAAATTGGAAATCTTTTCCGTATCCCCCAGACCCTCGTGGATTGGCATATACCACTCCGTATCCTTGTGAGCAGAAATACTGAAACTCGTGCCACATCGAACTTTCACCAGGTCCCCACATAGCAGTTGGTCCGCCGTGCATATTTAGCAGTAAAGGATATTTTTTACCTGCTTCTAAATTCGTAGGTTTCATAATCCAGTATTCCACCATTTGTCCCTTAGAATTAGCATAGGTTCTTTTTTCTGGAAAACTTAAAGCTTTATTTTTCAAAAAACCATCATTGTGAGCAGATACCTTCACGGGATTCTTCATCAGTAAATCAGCCACGTACAACTCTGACGGGTTTTTCACCTCTGTTTTACTGAAAATAACTTTATCTTTTGTGATGCCGAAACTGGCTATTCCCGAATCAAAATCTGAAAGTCGTTCAACTTTCTTGGTTTGTACATCCAATCGATAAAGTGGGATTCCTCCGTTTGAATTTGCCGCCAGATACACATATTTGCTATCAACCGTCCATTCAAAATTATTAGAAGCACGGTCAAAAGTGATAGAAACAGGATTACTACCATCGGCACTGGCAAGCATAATTTGATTAAATCCTAACCATTCCGTTTTAGACATGGTAAAAATCATCCATTTTCCATCAAACGACAACGAAGGATTACTGTAAGAAATACCTTTTTCAGCCACTAATTGGCGGAGTTCTGTTCCGTCTGGGTTCATCCGCACGATAGCCGTGTTTTGCTCACGGTCGGGGTGTAGTAAGGAATCTCGTCCACAAACGGCATAGATTTTTTTACTATCAGCCGACCATGTAGCTCCATTAAAAGACCAAAAACTCTTTGTAATCTGCACAGGTTTAGCACCTTCTTTTGCTTCAATGACAAACAACAAATTGAAACGAATTTCGGGTTCGGTAGTGGCTTCCCCTTGAAAATTCAATCTACTAAAAACTTTTGCTTTCTTATCCTCGATGTCTTTATCTAAATAAGCCCGAATCTCTTCCAAAGTTCCGTCTGGATTTGCTTTAACTTTCTTATCCATTCGCAAAAACTCGTTCGTTTTAAATCCCGCTTTTTCCACCGACCAAGAAGGTAGTTTTTTCGTTGGATTCAGTAAGGTATCTTTCAGCAATTCTGAAAAAGTGACATTGACATTGAAAAGAATTTTACTGCCATCGGGTGAAAACTGAGGGTTAGAAGCCCCGTATTTAAGGTCGGTTAGTTGGATGGCTTCTCCCCCATCGAGAGGCATCATAAAAATTTGAGATTTTCCTTTTACATTCCTCGCAAAGGTAATTTGCTTACTGTCGGCACCCCAAGAAGCACCTCCAACACTTTCAGAACCACGAGTTAATTGCTTAACGCTCTGAAAATCAGTTATCCATAAATGGGAACGATAATCAAAATCCAACTTATCCGTTTCGTTGGGTTCATTACTCCGAAGTACATAAATGGCTCGTTTGCCATCGGGAGCAACGGAAATATTGGCTACTTGCTTGATTTTGGTCATATCCGTAACCAAAACTTTCTCTTTACCCGTTTGGGCAATTACAATATTCGTAATTAAACAAAAAATTAGGATGATTTTTTTCATGTTTGATGATGTGTGATATTTGAAATTAAAGGATGTCTGAATGTATCAAAAAAGGCTACTTCTGTCACTGAAATAGCCTTTAAAGTCGTGCAGTTAATGTCACTTAGGTCGTTCAAAACTGGTGGTATCTAAGCGTGTTTTACCATCTTTGTCTCTATAAACTTTTATGTATGAATGTTGTCTGAATCCATCTTTATAGATTGGCTCTCTACTGGTTTTGTTAGTATTGATAACTTGGGGCTTCACCGTTGCTGCACTGGTATTTTTAACCGTATTTTGAATAACATCTTGCGGCTTTGCAGTACTACGATTACTTTCTACATTAACTTGACTATTTGTATTTTTGGCTAATTGCTCAGGAGCTTTTTGGGTTGTATCTAATCTAATTCTTCCTTCGCTATCGGTGTAAACCCGCACATATTTATGCTGACGAAAACCACTTACCGAATAATTATTTTGTGTTTCTTCGGCTACATTTTTCATTACCTTTTGCGTTTCTGTAGAAGTAGTTTCTACTGAGGCAATTACAGGAGATTCCGTGTAGATATTTGATTTTTCTGAAGGTTCAAATCGTGGGCTTTGTGGAGCAACCGAATATACTTCTTGTGGTTTGGGAGGCGTAACTATCGAAGAATCAAGACGATAACGCCCATCGGCATCTTTAATAACTCTGATGTACTTATGCTGACGGAAACCTAATTTATCTCCTTCCGCCTGCTTTCTTCGCATACTATCTGCTATTACAAAGGCTTCCGTTACGGGTTTGGATTGCACACTTGGAGGCAAGGGAGTCTTTGTAGCATAAGCACTATCTAAAATGACTTTAGTAACATTTTTTCCACTTATCACGATGGGGTCATACTGCTTAAACTCACGATTGAATTCACCTTTTGAACCCGCATAATAGCTGGAAATTGTGTATTCAGGATTGTCCATTGCTAAAACCTTCATTTCCACTTGGGCTTCCCCTGGTCCTAAAAGTTCCAAATCACGGGCAGCGGCAAATGATAAGTCTATCATTCGGTTGTAAGCAAAAGGACCTCTATCATTTATTTTCACTACCGCAGTACGATTGTTGGTAGTATTTACTACCTCCACAATGGTATTAAATGGTAAATCTCGGTGGGCGGCGGTATATTCTTCACGGTCGTAGGGTTCACCACTGGAGGTGGCTCGTCCATGAAATTTGTCTGCGTAGTAAGATGCTCGTCCATAAAATTTTTCCCCAACCTGAGCTTGTAATTTTGCAAAAACAAATGATGATAAAGTAATAAATAATAATGGTTTGGCGAATCTCATGCAATCAAATGGTTAAAAGGGCAAGGAATATTATTTAAAATTAGTTTTATTAAACAAAGAAATACTAACTAAATGACTTATGATATATGGAGAATCTAAGTATTTGTTAATTCTGAAAATTTACGCACCATTTCAAATATCAATGCCTTTATATAATCTTTTTAATGAAACAGGACATTGCTGTAATGTATGCAGAATAGCAATTGAGTCATCATTTTCATAATCTCTTAGAATCCAAGAATTATCTTCTTGCTTAGTATAAACCGTTAGTTGCTTACGTTCCTGACTGATAAGAACATACTCTTTGAAACTATCTAAAGCACGATAATATTCAAATTTTGTATTTTTATCATGTGTCTCAGTAGATTCAGACAGCACTTCTACGACCAAGAGCGGATTGACGATGGTATCTTTTCGACCTAAATAAAATGATGGTTTTTCACAAATTACAACGGCATCTGGATAGACAATTTTATTAAAAGCATCAATCCTAATTTTAGTATCACTATTACTAACCATGAAATTCAAATCATTATCGTCAATATAATTATCAATAATCGACGCTATTTTTTGAGCTAATAAATTATGTTGAAACTTTGCACCAGCCATTTTAAGGACAATACCATTATGAAATTCATGCTTATCCGTTGCTTTCTCCTCCATTTTGAAATAGGTATCAACAGCCACTCTTTTTTTATCAGAGAGCAAACGATTGCGTTTATTCAAAATACTTGCTTGAATCATACTATTTTTATTTTCTCAAAAATAAGCAAATATCTCTTAAATAAAAAGAGATTGCTTTTGGTAAGCAATCTCTTCAATGGTAAAACCTTTAATCTGAGAGAATTACGCTCTTTCAGCCATTGATACATAGGCACGTTCGGTAGCTCCTACATATACTTGACGAGGGCGACCGATTGGCTCTTTATTAGCTTTCATTTCTTTCCACTGAGCAATCCAACCTGGTAAACGACCAATCGCAAACATTACGGTAAACATATCGGTAGGAATACCCAAAGCACGATAAATAATACCCGAATAAAAATCTACGTTTGGATATAATTTACGAGCCACGAAATACTCATCACTCAAAGCGGCTGCTTCTAATTCCGAAGCTATTTTTAGCACAGGGTCATTGATTCCTAAAGCTGCCAAAACATCATCAGCTGCTTTTTTAATGATTCTGGCACGTGGGTCAAAGTTCTTATAAACACGGTGTCCAAAGCCCATCAATCGGAAGCCCGAATTTTTATCTTTTGCCATTGCGATATACTTGGCAGTATCTCCACCGTCAGCTTTAATATCTTCCAACATTTCTATCACTTCTTGGTTTGCTCCACCGTGTAATGGACCAGAAAGTGCATTGATACCCGCTGAAATAGAAGCATATAAACTTGCGTGAGATGAACCCACCAAACGAACCGTTGAAGTAGAGCAATTCTGCTCGTGGTCGGCGTGAAGAATCAATAATTTATTTAAAGCTGCCGAAACTACTGGATTAACTTGATAAGGAGCTACTGGCAACGCAAACATCATATTCAAGAAGTTTGAACAGTAGTCCAAAGAGTTGTTAGGATAATTTACGGGATGTCCTTGTGATTTTTTATACGACCATGTTGCCATAGAAGGCATTTTAGCCATCAAACGGATAATATTTAATTCATCAGAACCTGATTTTTCGCCAGTATAAAAAGCAGACATCGCACAAACCATTGCCGATAATACGCCCATTGGGTGAGCATTTACTGGGAATCCTTCAAAAATCTTACGCATATCCTCATTTACGATGGTGTGCATTTTGATTTCGTTTTCAAACTCAGCGTATTGTTGTGCAGTAGGCAATTCACCATAAATCAAAAGGTAAGCTACTTCTAAAAAAGAGGCTTTTTCCGCTAATTCTTCAATTGAGTAACCTCTGTAACGAAGAATTCCTAACTCGCCATCTAAAAAAGTAATGGCACTTTTGGTAGCTCCTGTATTCTTGTAACCAGAGTCAATGGTGATATGACCCGTTTCATCACGAAGTTTAGCAATATCAATTGCCTTTTCGTCTTCACTTCCTGTAATTACGGGAAACTGATACTTCTTGTCACCTAACGATAATTCTGCAAATTCTGACATGACCTATATATTATTGGGCTTTATCTTGAAAAAATATGTTTTTATTTTGTTGATACGAAATTAAAAGAAAAAACGTCTTTTTAGTGTACTTATGTTTTTTTCTTAGCAAAATTTAGATTGTTATTGAAATTATACCATTTTAATGCACAATAAACTAACTTTTACAAATGTTTCTGCAAGATAAACACGAAAATTTAAAGGATTGTTACCTTTGTGAATAAATGTAATTGATTTCTAATGTTAGTCTATAAAAAAATATGATAATGCTTACGAATTATATCAACACCGTTACCGAACGCTTTATCAGATACGTTCAGATTGATACGCAGTCAGACCCCTATTCTGATACGCAACCCTCTACCGCAAAGCAATTGAACCTAAGCAAGGTTTTGGTAGAAGAACTACTAAGTATGGGTATTGAAGATGCTCATTTAGATGAGTTTGGGTACGTTTATGCTACAATTCCCAGTAATTCTACCAAACAAGTACCTACCATTTGCTTTTGTTCTCATGTGGATACTTCACCCGATTGTTCAGGCGAGGATGTAAAGCCCATTATTCATCGTAACTATCAGGGAGAAGACTTAGTTTTGCCCGATGACAACACGCAAATCATAAAAATGGCAGAACACCCAGATTTGGCACAACAAATCGGGAACGACATCATCACCGCCAGTGGAACTACCCTTTTGGGAGCTGATAATAAGGCGGGAGTTGCTGAAATTATGGATGCCGCCCACCATCTAATCAATCATCCAACAATTCTACACGGCGACATCAAAATTTTGTTCACGCCCGATGAAGAAATAGGACGAGGTACAGTAGCCGTTGATTTGAAAAAATTAGGAGCAGATTTCGGTTATACCATCGACGGTGAAACGTTGGGTTCGTTAGAGGATGAAACCTTTTCGGCAGATGGCGTAACAATAAATATTGAGGGCGTAAGTCAGCACCCAGGATTTGCCAAAGGACGCATGGAGAGTGCCTTAAAAATTGCGGCTGAGATAGTGGCGAAACTCCCGAAAGATACCCTATCACCCGAGACCACCGAAGGTATGGAGGGCTTTATTCACCCTACCAATATTTCAGGAGCGGTAGAACAAGCAACGATTGATTTTATCATCAGAGATTTCAGCGTAGAAAAACTTCATGCCCATGAATTAGTTTTACACGAAATTATGCAAAATGTATTGCGGAATTACCCGAACTCAAAAGCAACTTTTGAAGTAAAGGAGCAGTACCGCAACATGAAAGAGGTATTGGACAAATTTCCGCAAGTAAGTGAGTACGCCATACAAGCAATTAAAAGAAGTGGTTTACAGGCTAATCGTAGGAGTATTAGAGGTGGAACGGACGGGTCGAGATTATCATTCATGGGCTTGCCCTGCCCTAATATTTTTGCGGGCGAACACGCCTTTCACGGCAAACACGAGTGGGTAAGTGTGCAAGACATGGAAAAAGCCGTAGAAACCATCGTGAATTTATGTGTGATTTGGGAGGAGAAATCGGTTTAAAAATTTGGATAAAACATGGCTCAAAATCAATTTTGAGCCATGTTTTAATTTTCAACAAATTGCTTCACCCTACTATGAAAAGTATTGAAGCTCTCAGAACGACTTTCCAAATACTCAAAATCTAAAACCTTAGAAAAGGCTTCAACAATCGGTTTTGATTTTTCGTTAGAGACCTTTGGATTACCATAAAGAGCAGTTTTCGCCTCTCTATTAGGTTTAGATTCTAAGGATTCATTCTTCGTTGCATAGGGATTTTCTATCTTAATTTTCATGTACCAAAGCCAATGTTCAATACATTGAACAGGTATCATCAAGAAGGTTTTTTCTTTAAAATCATCTCTCAATTGACTTTGCATTGAAGTAATTTTACCTTTAAATTCATTAGGCTGAAAAGTATCTAAATCTCGACCAACGAAGAATAAATCTTGTTGATAATCAATAAATCCTTTTTGAGTAGCTTCAGCAAAGAGTTTATCAACATCTGTTTTTGACCTTGCTTTAAATGTATAAGAAAATGAGGTGTCAAATTCAAAAGTAACTTCTTTTGATTTGCCCAAATGTTCCACCAATTGTTCAAGATAATTTACTAAGAAAATGCGGTGGGCTTCATCTTCGCCAAAGTAGCCATATTTTAATATTCTCATCTTGGTACACCTCCTATAAATCCAGTTACCCAATGAGAACCCAATGAATCGGTAAACTTAATTTTAGGTAAACCTTTTGCTTCCATTTTCTGATTAGAAGGCTCAATAACATCTTTAAGGAGGTTTTTTACTTGGGTTGCTCCCTCTTCATCCTTATCAAAAATAAAAACCGCTTCTGGAATATCCTCAAATTCATCTAAAACTCGCTCACTGTGGGTAGTCATAATTACCTGAATATCTTTATCCTC
>JALONS010000444.1 GCA_025454855.1 Arcicella sp. | reverse complement strand
GGCTTCGGGCAGGAAACTTTCTTGACAAATCACATGGGCGAGCGTTGGATTTTTACCTTGCAAAAACAAGATGACGGCATCAATCGTCTGGATGTAATCGTCTTGAAGGGCAGTGATTCTTTGGGCATTTTCAGAAAAATTTGGCTTGTTTGACTCAATATATTGAAACAAATGCGTTAATCCCTTTTTAGAAAAAAGTGCCAAAATGACCTCAATACCCAAATCTGCCTGAAAACAACTAATATTTTTCGTGTTTAAAAAACCTTTGAGATAGGCAGTGGCTGGATACGGTGTATTCAGTTGGGTAAACGGTGGCGTTATGGCGAAGACAGTCTTTTGCAATGGCTGATTAGATTAAAACACAAAAGTAATCATAAGTTACAGACAGGTTGATAGGTAAGCGTAGTAAGTAATGACAAAACATGATGATTCTTGTATGATTTATACGGAAGTCGTTCTTTTGAAGGATGACTTACGTGTTGAACGAGTCAATCCCGTACAAATTGTGGTGAAATCAATATTATTATTCACAATAAAATTAATTTTGTTTAATTTTTAATACAAAAAGTTAAACAAAATTAATCCTATCGTGTTCAGTAGGTATTACTCACAATTAAACTAAAAAATAAAATGAAAAAATTAGCACTTGGAATATTGGTTGCATTAATGCCCCTTCTATCGTTCGGACAAGCCAAAGATGTAGTTGATATTGCGATTGGTTCAGCAGACCACTCAACATTGGTGGCGGCAGTAAAAGCAGCGGATTTAGTAGGGACATTGAAAGGAAAAGGACCTTTTACGGTATTTGCTCCCGTGAATGCTGCTTTTGATAAATTACCAGCGGGTACAGTGGAATCACTTTTGAAACCAGAAAACAAAGCAACTTTGGCTAAAATATTGACTTATCACGTAGTGAGCGGAAATTTAGATGCCAAAGCCGTAATGGAAGCATTGAAAAAGGGTATGGGTAAAGTAGCCTTAACTACGGTAAGTGGTGGTACTCTGACCGCTACACTCGATGGAGGTAAAGTAAAATTAACGGATGAAAAAGGTGGTGTTGCCTACGTTACCGCTACGGATTTGAAAGGCTCTAACGGGGTAATTCACGTAATTGATGGCGTGGTTTTACCGAAATAATAAGAGAGGAAATTATGGAATTATGTACTTGCAAAACCTCACCCCCAACCCCTCTCCGATGGAGAGGGAGGCATTCGACCCTATTTTTCTCCCCTCTCCGATGGAGAGGGGCTGGGGGTGAGGTTTTACGACATTAATTGAGTACATACATCCAAAACAACCTAAAAAAGCCCGCTAAAACAATTTTAGCGGGCTTTTTTAGGTTGTTTTGGATGTGCCTTAGATGCCTGAATCCTCCTATCATTTATAGTTTTACACCACGTTTTAATATTTGCGGGAAAATCAACATTTTTACAAACATCATATTTTACTCAATGTACTGAGTAAAATTGCTGAATACGTTGAGTTAAATATATTTTCCCCATCTATTTATCTTTTTTCCGAACGACTAATCTTTTCAAGATTTTCTCTTTACCTGCCTTTACTTCGTCAATTTTTCGATGTCCCCAAATACGGTCTTTTGCGGCTTTTGTGTTCGCTTCAAAGTTGATGATGGGTAATGGATAACCGTTTTCACCCAAAGGACAATAATAAAGTTCTTGTTCCATGACCGTCATTTTCCATGGCTCATGGATAAAATTCGTTGGGCAGTTTTGTAGTTCAGGAATCCACTGCTTAATAAAAATACCATGCGGGTCGTGTTCCTGCGACTGTTTGATGGGATTATAAATTCTGACGGTGTTCACGCCCGTAACCCCAGCTTGCATCTGAAATTGTGGGTAATGAATCCCCGGTTCAAAATCTAAGAAAAGTTGAGCCAAATGAAAAGTGCCGTCTTTCCAATGAAAAAATAATTGGTGAGTCAAGAAAGATACCAACATAGCTCTCATTCTAAAATTCAAATAACCCGTTTCCCGAAGGCAACGCATACAAGCATCCACCAACGGAAAACCCGTTTTTCCATCCTTCCAAGCCTGTAAATGTATCTGATTATCAGAAATTTGCAAAGAATCATATCCTCGATTAACATTATAAAACTCCATCGAGTCTTCATGTTCAAACTTTTGGATAAAATGACAATGCCAACGCAAGCGAGCATTGAAATTAGTGAGTGGGCGTTTGAGAACGGGCTTCTTTTTGATGGTTTGCAATGCAGCCTGATACACTTGCCGAATGGATAAATTACCCCAAGCGATATACGGAGAAAGTCGGCTACACCCTTTGCGACTTTCAAGGGGTTTAGAAATAAACTTTGAATAGTTGGTAGCCCTTTCGGTCAAAAAACTATCAAGGTAACGAAACGCCAATACCTCCCCTCCTTTCTGAAAAAGAGATAAATTATCGGAGGAGGATTTGAAAAAATCAAGCGGTGTTTTCAAGAAATGTTCAAAGGTGATGTTATCCAATTGAATAACTTTCTGAGTAACACCCGTAAAATCAGGATTATCCAAAGGCTTACTCATGAAAGCATACCATTCATCCGTCCAAACTTCCCGATTGGGCTTACCTCTTTTCACACCATTGCATTGATATTCAAGCCATTCTATATTATTTTGATTAACAAATTGGGTAATTTCTTGGTCACGTTGGTAGGTAACTTGCAAACCTGTTTCT
>JALONS010000443.1 GCA_025454855.1 Arcicella sp. | reverse complement strand
CACTGATGTCTGTATATTTTATCACAATATTTATACAAAATATCGTGTTGGTTTGTCCCAAAAATTTGATAATCAAATTATCCTAATAATGTTTAATACTTACTGAAAATAATTCATGGTATTTAAAGGGCAAATGAAATGATTAGACACTTTACTTTGAATAATTTGACCTATTTTTTGATGCATTAATGACCAACAACGGAATCTCAATACGTATTTATTCTTACAAAACATCATCACTTTTAACTGAGAATTTATATTGTTTTTCTCCAGTTGAAGAGCGTAGTTTTACTAAATAATTTCCTCCATTTAATGAATAGGCAGGTCTTAGAATGACATCATTACCATCGGCTACTTCAAATTCACAAGGTACACCCAAGCCAGATTCAGTACTCACCAATGCCGTCAGATTTTTACTATCTTCTACCATCACTCTCACAATGCTTACGTCTCCTCTTCTCACTACCGATACTGGACTTTCAGGTTTTACAGTCATTGTACTATACACATAGGACTGCCCATCGGTTTCGTATTCTGTGATTCGGTAGTATTCTTGATTTCTCAGTATTTTAGAGTCTGTGAAAGCAAATTGTAAACGCTGTGCTTTATCTCTCATTTCTTGAGTTACCTCAATTTCCCGAATATCGAAAAATGTTTCGTTATCTCTGCTTCTTTGGATAATAAACCGAGCCGTTTGGTGGTCTTCCTGACTTACCCATTTAATGAGCACCTTGTTTTCGGGAGTAATGGAGGTTTCCATTAATACTTCTTTATTGTTGCGGTTTTTTGAAGATTGAGCAAAGCAGAAATTGCTCATTGTTACAAAGAATACTGCCGCCACAGCGAGGTTGAAAGACGTTTTCATTGGGATAGCTTAATAAGGATTTTGTTGATAAACATAAGTAAGGTAATCACTCTTTGCTTCATTAAACTGGCGGGTATAAAAATCAAAAGAGAGTATGCTTGTCTAATAATCTTAATAGTAAATATATAAATTTTTATTAAAATATTTATAATTAAAGTTATTATACGGTAAAGTTAGTATTAAAATTTGACCTTATTAACAATTGTCAAGTAATAAAACGGCAGTTTTATCTAAGCGACGAAAATAGTCAATTACGTGGTTTTTAAGTAGTTAAGATTTTACAGGTTTTATATCCTTAGCAAGCAAAATGCCTATCAACATAAAAAACATGGACATATAACCCACCCAATTGTAGTGTAAAAGTGTACCATCAGCGGCTTTCTCAACGATTAACCCTCCCACAAAAGAAGCTGCCCCAGAGCCTAATTGTATCATAGAAGAATTAATACTGGTAAATCCTCCTCGCTGCTCACTATTAACTACGCCTGATACTATCGCCTGCATCGTGATAGTACGCCCGTTAGCAAAAAGAAAGAACATGGAAGTAATAAAAAGAATAAGCGTCAAACTCGCTCCTGCGTGTAGGTGCGTCATTAAATAAACTGGAATCAAAAACAAGACACCACAGGTAGCAAAAATCAGATATTTCCCTTTTCTATCGGCAACTTTTCCGACCACTCTGGCACTAATAATGGTGATGGCTCCGCCCACTAAATAAATCAGAGAAATATTATCTACTGACATCCCAACGTTGAGCGTCAGGTACGGACTCAGAGAGGGAATGGTACAAAAATGACCAAACATGATAATAACCGATAGAGCCAAGGCTCTTATCTGATTGCCGTCTGCTGCAATGTTTGTGAGTACTGCAAAAGGACTTGGTTTAGTAACCGATACGTGAATATGACTTCTGAGATTTGGTAAATATCGGTAAATCAATAATAAATTGAGAAATCCAACGCCCACCACAAACATAAATGGAATATGCCAACTGATAGTGGAAGCTAAGTACATTCCGAGGGGTACACCCAAGACAGAAGCCGTAGAAAAAGCTGCCATGATAATTGACATTCCTTCGGCACGGTGTTCGTAGCTAACGGTATCGCCCACAATGGCAATTACTTGCGAACCTAACACTCCTCCGAAAAGCCCTGCCACAATGCGAGCAGCCATCAACATAGAATACGTAGGAGCGATGGCACAAGCGAACGTTCCAATCAGGAAACCAATGTATGCAATCGTTAAAACGTTTTTACGGTCAAATTTATCCACAAAAAAAGCCGACACAAAACCGCAAATCCCCGCACTAATAGAATAAGCCGAAACTAAAAAACTGTACTCACGAGCAGTAATATCAAAGGCTTTCATCAAGATTGGACCCATCGGCATCATAATCATGAAATCCATGATATTGGTAAATTGTACACAAGCCAGTAAATACAGAATTAGTTTTTGGTCTTTGGTCATATTTTTGTACGTGATGAACGAAACACGGCGAACGGTAAAATTTGACAAATAACCCTTTTACCGTGTACCGTTCACCGATAATTATTCCTTCAATAATTTACTAATTAAACTTTCAAATTCAGCTACCCATTCGGTGTAATATTTTCCAGTACCAGGTCCTGAAAAACCAGTATGTGTTTCTCTGATTTTTCCTTGTTTATCAATGACAATAGTAGTTGGAAACCCTATGACTTTATTCAACATGGGTAAACTTTCGGTGGCACTTTCTGAGCTGTTCGTTCCTGCTTTTAGTAACTGATAATCAATTCCAAAACGAGAGCGAATCAAATTCATTTTTGTTTTAAAAAAATCGTCATCCAACGTTTTTTCATA
>JALONS010000146.1 GCA_025454855.1 Arcicella sp. | reverse complement strand
CAAGAAGACAAATGACTGAAAATGAAGTGTTTAGCTATAATTTCCATGGATTGGACTGTTCGTTTTTGATACAGTTTTGTACGATTATGAACGTAATGGCAGCATTTTATTACGCACCATAGCTATTTCATCATCCACGTTTACGATAGCTGATAAGTCCTGTAAATCTCTTAATAATTTCTGTAGAAACTGCTGATGACTACTTGAATGTTCATTGAAAGGACGGTGGTTTAACGCTCTTTGGATAGCTTGCCACTGAGGAATAAAACGGTGTAGTGATTCATCGAAATAAGTTTCGGTAAATTTTTCAAAAATGTACTGCTCTGCTACTTCGTTGGGGTGGAGGAGGTCTGGTTTGTAAAACCGATAATCACGCAAATCATCCATCATGATTTCATATGATGGGAAATACGTAACTTCTTCATAGTCAGTAGTTAAATAATGGCAAGCCGCCCGAAGAATTGATTTTGAAACTTGATTTTCGGGTACGCCATCTTTAGTATGCCGCACGGGCGAAACCGTCAGAATAATCTGTAAATCAGGATTCTGTTCTTTTAATGCTTTGTACAAAATGGCAAAGGACTTACAGATGTCTTTCACACTCAATAAGTCTTTCTCAAAATAATGGCTGGGCATTTTATGGCAGTTAGCCACGTAAGTTTGCGGATTAAGCAAACGATAAATAAAAGCCGTACCAAATGTAATCATGAGGTATTGCGTTTGTTTTAATGATTGATGAACAAGACTAATTTGGGCATTAATAATATCTTGTAGTGCTGCTTGTGAATGACCCGAAAATTGGGAGTGAAAATCATAATGAAACCACATTTGTTGGTTTTCCACGAATAAACGCTCGTCTGCTTGGGTATAAGTAGGGGAGAGTAGTTTGAAAATAGAAAGAGGGTTAAATAATGTCCCGAAGGGATTTACTGTGATGTTTAATTTGTTGTCTTTCAGTTGATTACCTACTACATCCGCAAAGCAAGAACCCAGTGTGAGTAACTGGGTTTCATGCGTAATGCTGTGTTTTGCCTTTGGGATTTTGAAGGTTGTTCTGAAATCTTGCATTGAACTGATTTTATCTCTCTCTCACCACAAATGAAAGGGTATCACCGTTTACACCCGTAAAAATTCCTAAACCGTTGGTAATGGTAGAAGGTGGCGTACTGATATTTTGTGAAGTAGTACCCGAACTATTATAAAGTGCTGCATAGTCGGGGTTTACTTTGAGCAGTACCAAATTATATCTACCAAAATACTGAAACTGTTGAGACTGTAAACGAGAAGCCGTACCTTGCACGGGTTGCCCTCTGAAACGACGATTAATGTCATTTAGTAGTGTTGTGCTACTGCTTGGAAGCGTAATAATTAAATCTAATTTGGGTTCTATATTATCCGCTACCACAAAATGATAATCATTATTAGGGTTCGACCATGATAAATTCACATCTACCAATTCATCCACATTACGCCCAAAGCCTCCGCTGGTGGTAATTACTTGTCGGGTTCTTACGATGGTTTTTATATCCGTCTTGAATCCTACGGGTTTGGTAGGAACAACCGTACTGGCAGATACCGTTTTACCGTTATAATCAAATGAAATGGCATACGTTACGCCTACCTTTACCTTTACGTTATCGTCAGATTTGTAAAGGGTGTCTTGAAAAGGTTTCAAGGTATAAGTTTGTCCTTCGGCAGTAATTTTGATGTTTAGTCCCGAAAGAAAAGTCTCTTTATTCGATAAGTCTTCGTTGTAAGCAATCTCCTTTTTTACTTTCACGGTGATGGGTCTATTAGGCACTAAATATGCCTCTACTACGGCTTTTGCTCCACCTGGAATAGTATTATTTTCTTTTTCACAAGAAAATAAACCTGCCATTAACCCCACCGTTGCGAAGAATTGAAAAACTAATTTATATGTTGAATAAAATTTCATGGTATTGATATGATTAAGGAATCAATTTTAAAAGGAACTGATTTCTGATGATGCCCTGAATATCTAATAAAGGCAACTTGCACCGCATTATCTAAATCTATAAGTAAATGTTAGGTTGGGCGTAAATCCTAAATAATTGACATCCGTGATGGATAAATATCGCTCGTTGGTAGTTGGGTCAGTGATGGTTTCATACTTTTTGTACCAAACATTATTACGTCCATAAACATTGTAAATAGATAAACCAATAGAGCCATGACCAAAATTATACGCAGCCGAAACATCTAAACGATGAGCGTCTGGTAAACGATTGCCGTTGGTAGTAGAAGGGTCGGTGAAAGTTCTTTCTGAGCCATCCAATAGTTTAATGGTGTAGCCACCTACGATGGAAGTATAGGGTTTACCAGTGGCATATAACCAAGTTGCTCCTAAATCCCAACGTCCTAATTTATAGATGTTTACCGATTTGAATTCATGTCTTACATCAAAATTTGACGGGAATGGGTCTGCCGAAAATTGAGGAATTACTTTATCCGACTGTGCGATGGTATAACCTACCCAACCTGTATAATCGCCAAATTTTTTCTGAACTAAGAAATCAATCCCTTTTACTTTTCCTGTACCGTTGAAGAAGGTTTCGCTGGCAACCAATCCACGACCGATTTGTGGAGCAAAACGAAGGGTGTAACGGGTATCGTTATCAATGTCTTTGTAGTAGCCTTCTACGTCAAAAAGATAGTCGTTGAGTTCGTAGCTAAAGCCTAAAATGTAGTGCTTAGAAGATGTTACGGGTAAATAAGAATTATTAGCCAGTACCCAGAAATTACGGCTACCATTGGCAATATCTTCTCGTTCTACTTGTTTGGCAAATTGATAATACACACCCCAAGCCCCTTTCACTTTAAAACGGTCATTTACTGCATAAGTAGCAGATAAGCGTGGTTCAAAATATGCTTTCGACGTGGCATCAAAATAAGACATTCGCATACCGCCTTTCATCGAAAGTCCTCCGAATTGTACTTCATCCTGAACGTAAGCCGCTACAATATTTCCCTTGTCGTTTTTACCGATAATCTGAAGGGTATCATTTTGGCTGTAAGAATAGTCGATATTCAACTTATTCACCTGTACCCCGAACAATACCTGATTTTTGGAAGAAGTTTTGTATTCTACATCAAATTTGGCAGAAAAATCCTTCAAATCATTCGATTCTAAAGAACCAAATTTAACGGTACGGGTTTCTGTTCCTCGTGTAAATGACCCCGTATTAGTATTATCTCTGTTACTAAAGAAGTTTGAATAACTGATGAGTGTATTGGTATAAAATTTATCGCTCCAACGCTTAGACCACTTCAAACTTGCTCCCGTATTTCCCCAAGCCGATAGGTCGGTGTTGCTTAAACCGCTACCACCACCAAACGGTAAACTAATGGTTTGTGAGTTATCCAAGAAATCGTCTCCTGTGTAATAACTCAATGTGATGTTTTCATTTTCTGATGGTTTGAAGGTCAGTTTTCCATTCAAATCATAAAAATAAGAGCTGGCAGTTTGGCTACTTTGATTAACGAATCTTCCAAAACCTTGCCCTGTTTGTTGCGAGTTTGAATTAAAGCTATCAAATATCTTATTGTACAATGGACCTGCCCAAGAGTGTCTGCCTGCTACCGAAAAAGTCAATCTTTTATCCTTGTTCAATACAGGACCTTCTGCCCAGATATTGGCACTCATGAGTGTAATGTCTCCACCAAAATTGCGTTCACGCTTATTACCATCTTTACTCGTAATTTCTACTACCGATGAAATACGTCCTCCAAATTTAGCGTCAAAACCTCCTTTGTAAAGTTGAACATCTTTGATAGGATTAGAATTGAAAGCCGAGAAGAATCCGTACAAATGGTCCACGTAATACACCGTGAAACCATCATAAAGTACTAAATTTTGGTCGGGTGTACCACCACGCACGTACAAACCCGATGATGATTGATTGGCGGCACTAATACCAGGCATTAGTTGGAAAGAACGGAAAATATCTTTTTCGCCAATATTGGGTAATTTAGCAATGTTCCGTGGAGTCATTTTAAACATCCCAATTGTTTCTGCCGCTTTCAAAACTTCCGTTTTTTCACCTTTTACCACTACTTCGTCCAATTCCGCATTATCGGGTTCCATTTCAATTGTTACACCATTGATGGGAGCATCAGGTACTAATTTAATGGTAGTAGTAATATAACCAATATAACTCAACACCAGTGTTGTGGTGTCACTTGGTACTTTCAGCAGCGTAAAATAACCATCTACGTTGCCCTGTGTACCTGTTTTATTACTTTTAATGCTAATGTTTACAAAAGGCAGGGGTTCAGATGAACGGGCATCAATGATGCGTCCCGTAAAGGTGAAATTGAACTTTGAGGCAGGTTTGATTACTTGTTTATTGTTAATGACAGCAATTTTGGGTTTTTCTGTCTCAATTTTACCAACCTCTACCGAAGGTACAGTGCTTGGTGTAATTACGGGTGTAGTACCAGCATTTCCGCCGTAATAGGTACCACTGTTGTAGCTACTTTTTACATATACTTTCTGCGACTTCGGGATGATGTTTACTACTTGATTATCATCTACGTAAAATTTCAAGCCTGAACCTTTCAAAAGTCCCTTCATTCCAGCCTCTAAACCAATATTATCGAACCAATAACTGGCATAAACTCCCTTAACGATGGAAGGTTCATATTTGAATTTTACCCCAGTTTTTGCTTCTAAATCTTGTAAAATTTCTACTAATTGGCGATTATTATAAAATTCATCCTTGACACTTACTCCCGTAGAAGTAGTGATTTGCGTGAATCCCTGTAATGACAATATTAGGAAGGTGGTTAATAGAAAAAGTTTTTTCATTTACTTATTTTTTAAAAAGAATACAAAGTTAGGGCAATCTTTCAAGAAATTGCCATCTGATTTGCTTAATACTCAACGGGATACCGTTTTTCTATTGATAATACACCTAATTGGGGCTAAATATTGTGAAAGTGGAGCATTAAAATTTGTTAAAAGCAGATAGCTTTAGCGAAGGAGCATTTTCTTTTCATGGACGATTAATGCCCAATCAATTTAAAAAATTCTTCTGAATAACTCTCACTCACGGGAATTTGGGCATTCCCCATCTTGATTTTTAAGTTACGGATAGATTCAATTTTATCTAACGAAACAATGAATGATTTATGGACACGGAAAAAATCGGAGGAAGGTAATTTTTCTTCGATTGATTTCATGGTCATTCTGGTAATAATGGGCTTGGTGGAAGTGCTGAGGTGAATTTTGATATAATCTTTTAACCCTTCGATGTACGTGATTTCATCAATTTTTAGTTTTACCAACGAATAATCGGCATTGACAAAAATAGTAGTGGGCTTAGGTTCGGGTACTTCTTCGATGATTTCGGTTTTGTGTTTGAGGTTAAAAAGTTCATACGCTTTATTGACTGCTTTCAAAAAACGCTCAAAATCAATGGGTTTTAGCAGATAATCTATCACGTTGAGTTCAAAACCCTCTAATGCGTACTGCTTATAAGCCGTAACAAAGATGACCATTGGACTATTGGGAAGACTCTGAACAAACTGAACGCCCGTGATACCAGGCATTTGAATATCCAGAAAAATTAAATCAATTTCCTCATTTTGTAATACTTCTATAGCTTCAAAAGCGTTTTTGCAGCGTTTTACAAGGTTTAAAAAGGGAACTTTCAGAATATTATCTTCAATTAAATCAAGGGCGAGATTTTCATCATCTACGGCGATACATTTCAGCATATTTTTAGTTTTTATCCAATCATCAGACGAATACTGTACGAGTGTTCTTCATCTTCAATGATAAGTTGATGATTATTCGGGTATAGCAGTTCCAATCGGCGTTTTACATTGGCTAAACCAATACCTGATGCCCCATCTTTCGATTCTTTAAATTGTTTATTGGTCTTATTTTTTACTTCAAAAATCAATTTTGCATTTTGCGTATGCAAATCAATATCAATAGTAGGACTCTTAATCATGCCAACACCGTGTTTGAAGGCATTTTCCACGAATGGAATTAACAACATTGGCTCAATGGTTTGGTGAATATCCAAATCATTTATTTTAAAATTAATACTTATATCATCCCCAAAGCGTAATTGCTGGAGTTCGATATAGGCTTTTAAATACTGTGTTTCTCGCTCAAGAGTTACTTTGGCATCATCAGATTCGTAGAGCATATACCGCATCAAATCGGATAATTTTACCACTACGGGTTCTACTTTTTCGGGTTTTCTTCTGGATAATGACACAATGCTATTCAGCACATTAAACATGAAGTGTGGGCTAATCTGTGAACGCAAAAAAGATAATTCAGATTTTAATTTTTCGGTTTCTCGTTCTTTCTTCTCTTTCTCCGCTTTCTGATTATCCGAAATGATTCTGTATGATGTACTCAAAGCCAAAAAGAATAGTAATTGAAATGTTGAACCCGTTCGAGGGAAAAATTGCCCCGATAAAAAGGTTGTTCTGATGAATGAATTGATAAGAAATGCTGCCGAAATCAATAACAACGCCCCCACTAAGTAAACCCAAATACCTTTTTTATTCAATATTTTAGGAATGAGTATTTCACTATTTATGTAAAAAT
This sequence comes from Arcicella sp., assembly GCA_025454855.1. Taxonomy (GTDB): domain Bacteria; phylum Bacteroidota; class Bacteroidia; order Cytophagales; family Spirosomataceae; genus Arcicella. The sequence continues at coordinate 5,976 of JALONS010000146.1, read as the reverse complement.
AAGGAATGTTGAGGAGTGTGAATATGGTGAATAACTGACTAATAGTGAAAATTTGTACCACAGGACTTTTATTACCCGAGGGAGCTGATGGTTGTAACAACGACGGCAAAGCCAATACAAATACCCAAAAGGCAAGATGCAAAAAGATGATTTGATATTTGGGTAACGTGTTGGAGTGCATGGTTAGTTTTTCTACAAATCTACTAAATTACCGATGCCTTTGAAATAGTTTATTATCACTCTCTGATTTGTGCCGACCATTCCTACACTTTTTAAGATGAAATAATAAAGGCTTTCCAATTTCTTGAAAAGCCTTTATTATTTTTAAATATTTCGGATTTGTTACGTTTGTAATATTCTAATGTTTAAATTCATGAAGGTACTCTTCTACAAAGTCCGTTTTACTTCTTTCATTTCGTAACATTCAATAATATCTCCGATTTCAAGGTCGTTGAAATTCTTGATTGAAAGTCCACATTCATAACCAAATTTCACTTCGGCTACGTCGTCTTTGAAACGTTTTAATGCTGAAATATCTCCTTCGTGAACTACCACAAAATCACGGATTACACGGATTTTGTTCGAGCGTTTCACCGTTCCATCCAATACGTAAGAACCTGCAACGGTACCCACTTTTGAGATTTTGAATACATCACGTACTTCTACGTTAGCAGTAATTACTTCCTCGAATGTTGGTGCCAATAAACCTTCCATCGCATCACGCACATCGTTGATGGCTTGATAGATAACAGAGTAAGTACGAATCTCGATTTGTTCGTTTTCTGCCAAACGACGGGCATTGGTACTCGGACGCACTTGGAACGCTACAATTACCGCATCAGAAGCAGAAGCTAACAATACGTCTGATTCTGAAACTTGTCCTACACCTTTGTGGATAATTCTTACTTGTACCTCTTCGGTTGATAGTTTCAATAATGAATCTGATAGAGCTTCTACTGAACCATCCACGTCTCCTTTCACAATTACGTTCAATTCTTTGAATGTTCCGATAGCTTTACGACGACCGATTTCTTCTAATGTAATGTGTTTACGAGTTCTCAGTGATTGTTCACGGATAATTTGCTCACGTTTGTTAGCAATTTCACGGGCATCACGCTCGTTTTCCATGATACTCAATTTATCACCAGCAGCTGGTGCTCCACTCAAACCTAACACTTGTACAGGTGTTGAAGGTCCTGCGGTTTTGAGTTTATTTCCACGGTAATCAAACATGGCTTTTACACGTCCGTAATGAGCTCCTGCAAGCATCATATCACCCACTTTCAATGTTCCTGCTTGTACTAAAATATTGGCTACGTAACCACGCCCTTTATCTAACGATGCTTCTACTATTGTACCAGATGCCCGTTTATTTGGATTGGCTTTTAGTTCTAATAATTCAGCTTCGAGCAATACTTTTTCCAATAATTCATTTACCCCAATCCCTGATTTAGAAGAAAGTTCTTGGGTTTGATACTTCCCACCCCATTCTTCTACCAAGATATTTTTAACGGATAACTGCTCACGGATTCTTTCTGTATTAGCCCCCGGTTTATCTACCTTCGAGAACGCAAATACAATTGGTACACCTGCTACCATAGCGTGGTTGATTGCCTCTTCAGTTTGTGGCATCACGGCATCATCAGCAGCAATTACAATAATGGCTACGTCGGTTATTTTTGCCCCCCTTGCACGCATGGCAGTAAAGGCTTCGTGACCAGGTGTATCTAAGAAAGTGATTCTACGACCGTCATCTTGTTTCACTGAATACGCTCCGATGTGCTGGGTAATACCTCCTGCTTCACCAGCGGCTACTTTTGCTCTACGGATGTAATCCAATAAAGATGTTTTACCGTGGTCAACGTGACCCATGATGGTTACAATTGGGGCTCTTGGTTCTAAATCTTCGGGTGCGTCTTCTTCTTCGGCTACGGCTGCTTCGATTTCTTCTTCGGCTGATACGAATTGTACCTCAAAACCAAATTCTTCGGTAATAAGGGCAATTACGTCGGCTTCAAGGCGTTGGTTAATTGAAACAAACATCCCCAGACTCATACAAGACGAAATAATTTCGTTTACTGAAACATCCATCAATGAAGCTAATTCACTGGCTGAGATAAATTCAGTTACTTTCAAGATTTTTGCCTCTTCGTCTTCGGCTAATTGGCGTTGCTCATCTCTATCTGCACGGAATTTACGTTTTTCACGGCGTTCCTTAGCCCCAAAGTTCGACTTGTTGGACTGTCCTTGCAGACGAGCCATCGTAGCTTTAATTTGGTCTTGAATTTGTTTTTCGGTAACTTCTCCTTTTTCTTGTGGTTTTGCTCCACTATTATTGTTACCTTTTTTCTTGTTATTATTATTGTTGTTGTTATTGTTATTATTCTGTCCTGTTTGGTTGTTATTGCCACCAGATTTTGCTTTTTGATTATTAGCATCACCTGAAACACCATCTTTTTTCGGACGAGGAGAACCTTTCTCATTGCGGATTTCCGCTTCGGTTACTTTGGCTCCACCAGGTTTATCAATACGTTTACGTTTCTTTTTGTTGTTATTTCTATTGTTGCCTCCACGTCCAGATTCTATCGGTAATTCAATTTTACCTAATACCTTCAATCCTCGTAGTTGTTCACCTTTCGCTTCAATCAATTCCACATCCGACGTGTCCTCAGGAATGGCATCATTGCGTCCTAATTTTTGAGGTCTATTATCGGGCTGTTGGGTATTCTTGTATGAATTATTACCATTGTCTTGTGACTTATTGGGCTGGTTTTGGTTATTATTACCGCCACCTTGTTGAGGTCTATTTTGTTGGTTTTGTGTATTATTGTTACCCCCACCCTGTTGAGGTTTATTTTGCGGGTTCTGATTGTTCCCCCCGTTTCCACTACCTTGTGTTTTATTAGGTATATTTGGATTATTATTCCTTATATTTTGAGGCTTAGGTTGTTCTACTGGTGGTATTTTAACAGGCTCAGGTTTAATTTCTGCTACTGGTGCCACAGGAGTTTCCACAGCCACAGGTTTTACTTCTTGTGGAGTAGGTATTTCAACTGGTTTTTCGGCTACAATTTCTTTAGGAGTTTCAGTTGGCTTAGGTACTTCTACCACCTTTTCCACTTCTGGTGCTTTAGGTGCTTCCACAACTTCCGCTACTGGCGTAGGAATAGGTACTTCCTCTACTACTTTTGGGGGTTCGGGTTTTATTACTGCCTCTGGTTTTGGAGGAATAACATTCCCTTTAGCATCTAACTCGACTTTCCCAATGATTTTCAACTGAACATCTGCTTTAGCTACAATTTTCTCAGGTTCAGTTGGCTCTTCAACTTTGGATGTTTCAACTTTGGGTGCAGTTTGAGGCTGGTTTTTATTGCCATCTCGTGAATACAGAGGCAAATAATCATCGTCTTGGCGTTTAGTGGGTACGATAATTTCTTCCTCTTCTATTTTTGCAGGAGCTACTGGGGCAGACTCTTTCAAGAGGTAATCCGCTCCGAATTCCTTAGCAACGATTTTTAATTGTTCAAAATTTAATTTGGCGTTTGGGTTATTCTCAACCCTATGACCTTGAACAGATAGCTTTTGTACGATGGAGGTACCTACGCCAATTTGCTTTGCCACAAGGCTCAAACGCATCATTTTATCTTCTGCCATACTTATTGATTGATACTTTTCTATAATAATGTTGAGTTATGTGATGGTAGTTTATGAGTTTAAGGCTTATGCCAATTTCGTTTTATTTCAACTTATTGGCTCTAACCTCATCAACTCAAATACTTTGAATGATAGAATAGTTTTGATGAGTAAGTGAAAGGAATACAATGACTATTCTATCATTCTATCACCAACTCATACTACATTATTCAAACTCTGAACGTAGGATTGATAAGACTTCCTCAACGGTTTCTTCTTCCAGTTCAGTACGACGAATCAGCTCATCGCTACTCAATGCCAATACTTGTTTAGCAGTATCCAAACCGATTTTGTGTAATTCGGCAATTACCCAATCTTCGATTTCATCTGAGAATTCTGATAAGTCCACGTCTTCATCGTCTATTTCGTTTTCTTTAATATCACGATAAACGTCTAATTCGTAACCTACTAATTTTCCTGCTAATTTGATATTTTGTCCGCCTTTCCCGATTGCCAACGACACTTGGTCGGGTTGTAAATACACCGCAATACGTTTCTTTTCTTTATCAACATTCATCGAACTCACTTTGGCGGGGCTTAATGCACGCCCTACTAATAGCTCAAGGTTTTCGGTGTAATTGATAACGTCAATGTTTTCATTTTGTAATTCACGCACAATTCCGTGAATACGAGAGCCTTTCATCCCTACGCAAGCTCCTACGGGGTCAATGCGGTCATCATAAGACTCTACCGCCACTTTAGCACGCTCACCTGGTTCACGAACAATTTTACGAATCATGATTTGCCCGTCATAAATTTCGGGAATTTCCTGTTCAAATAGACGTTCTAAGAAAACGGGTGATGTTCTCGAAAGAATAATCTTGGGGGTACCGTTATTCATATCCACTTTGTGGATGACTGCTTTTACAGGTTCTCCTTTCTTGAAACGGTCTTTCTGAATCATCTCAGATTTTGGCAAAGTTAATTCATTACCTTCGGTATCGGTAATAATTAATTCTTTTCCAATAATTTGATACACATCGCCCGATACCATTTCGCCCACCAAATCTTTATATTTTTCAAAGAGACCTTCTTTTTCTAAGTCTTTGATTTTTTGGATAAGCGTTTGGCGAGCCGTTTGAACAATTCTACGTCCGAAATCCTCTAATTTTACTAATTCTGCCACTTCTTCCCCAATTTCAAAATCGGGTTCGATTTTCTTGGCTTCCTCCAAAGGAATTTTATCATAATCCCAAATATCTTCCGAATTGTCATCAACAATTTCACGAGTACGCCACATTTCTAAGTCGCCACTTTCGGGGTTAATGATTACATCAAAATTCTCATCTGTCCCGTATCTTTTACGAATCATCGTGCGGAAAACATCTTCCAACACTTTTATCATCGTCGGACGGTCAATATTTTTTTCTTTTGCAAAATCCGCAAACGACGAAATTAATTCTGCACTATTCATCTTTTCATAAGTTTCAATGACAGAATGATTGATTGATAGAATGATAGAATGTTTTTACAAAATAAGGATAACATTCACTCATTCACTCATTCACTCATTCACTCATTATTTAAACGATATTTGTACTTTGGCTTGTTTGATTTGCTCGAAGGGAATTGTTTGGCTCTCTTGCGGCTCAACTTTTTTGCCTTTTGTTTTCTTAATTTCTTCTTTAAAAACGATAGCGTCTTCGATTACGTTCTCTAAAAGTCCTACTTTTTCTGTTCCATCGCCGAGGGCTATCTTCAAGTTTCGTCCGATATTTTTAATGTATTGACGTTTGAAGGAAAGGGGTTGGTCAATACCTGGTGAAGATACTTCCAAATTGTAGGCTTCTTTGATTAAATCGTTCGTTTCAATAAAATGGGCTAATCTTCTGCTGATAGAGGGCTGATACGTTTACTTCAACAATGAATATTCTATCGTCTTCGAGATAGGGTTGAAGGAGTTCAATAATTTTTTCTTTGGTCATTTACAAAGTCTTTAAGTCGTAGGTCTCTAAGTTGATAAGTTATCTAAGACTTCAAACAAACAAAAAAGAGGGACTTCCGACCCCTCTTTCTTTAAATTCTTTGCAAAAGTAGTGATTTTTTTCTCAATAAGCAAGCTATAACGTTTCAGATTTTCTTTTATAAATCTCAATTGATTGGATATATCTCAAGCGAAAAGCGATTTGTGAAAAAGCGAACGGGTAAATTGTTGAAAATTAAGAATTTATTTTTCTCTTTTACAAACCTAAATGGGTTGAGTATAATTCATTTAGGTTATATCAATCTCCGTAGGTTAATGGTGGTAAAGAAAATATCTTGACCTCTTTTTACCATCAAATT
>JALONS010000442.1 GCA_025454855.1 Arcicella sp. | reverse complement strand
GCTATCAAGCAACGGAGCATTTACTTATACCCCAGCAACGGGTTATGTTGGAAAAGATTCTATTCAATACGAAGCCTGTAATAGTGCCAGTCAATGCGTAAAAGCATGGGCGGTGTTTACCGTAACGAGTCCAGCCCCCGTAGCCAATCGTGATGCTTACACCACTGCTTTGAATACACCCGTTTCGGGCAATGTACTAACGAATGATACGCCAGCAGGAACATTAACGGTTAAGATTTCACCATTCCCCACGCCTTTACACGGAAGTTTAACACTTTCAACCAATGGTGCATTTACTTACACCCCAGTAACGGGTTATGTCGGGAAAGATTCTATTCAATACGAAGCCTGTAATAGTGCCAGTCAATGTGTAAAAGCATGGGCGGTGTTTACCGTAACGGGAGGCAATAACCCTAATACTGAAATTGATTTATCACTTACCAAAGTGGCAAATAAGAAGAAAGTAGCCATTGGGGATATTATTATTTTTACTTTATCGGTGAAAAATGAAGGTACAAATTTAGCAACGGGTGTTTCTGTGAAAGATTTTATGCCTGCAGGAGCATTGTATCAAACTTACGCAACCGCCAACGGTACTTATGATAATGCCACAGGTATTTGGAATATCGGAAGTGTACCTTTCGGTCAAACAGTAACTTTAAATATTGCGGTAAAAGCCTTAGCGGAGGGAACATATTTCAATAAAGCTGAAATTTGGACGGTTAATGAAACGGATATAGATTCAAAACCTGCTAATAGTCAAACAACTGGACAGACTTCAAATCCGTTTTTAGAAGATGATTATGCCATCGCTTGTTTTTATGTACCCGTTCAGATATGTGAAGGCAGTGGCGACGCATTTGTAATTTCTGTGCCAACTGGTTACACCAATATTCAGTGGTATAAAGATAACGTAGCTATTCAAGGAGCAACGGCTTCTATGCTTACAGTTTCAACACCTGGGTCATACACATTTACTTCTTTGGAAGGAACTTGCCCTGCGGGCGGTTGTTGTCCTGCTGAGTTTATCAGTGTAAATTGTTGCAAACCAGATATTTGTGTGCCTTACACGGTACTCAAAACCAAAAGTGCTAAGAAATAATTTTTGAAATGAACATATTTTATGGGGAAGGCTTTTCATGGATAGCCTTCCCTAATAGTTTACAATAAACCGCCAATCCGATGAAAAAATCTTACATTATCTTGTTAATGATGTTATGCTGTTCTTCTGCATTTTCACAACAAGAAGCCATGTATTCGCAATATGTATTTAACCCGATGGCTATTAATCCAGCGATGGGGTCAAGTACCAATGAAGCAACCACTAAAGTTATTTACCGTAAAAAATTTATGGGTGGAGATTTTGAAGGCGACCCTCAAACGCAAACGGTTGTTGTAGATTTGCCCCTCAAAAATGAAAAAATGGGCGTTGGCATACAACTTTATAATGATATTGCGGGGGTTGTAAAATCTACGGGAGGTTACGGTATTTATTATTATAAAGCTCAACTCAACGACCAATTAACACTTTCGATGGGAGTGCAGGCTGGTTTTACCAATTTCAGAGCAAACCTCACGAGTGTTCAACTCATCGACCCTAAAGACCCAAATTTTGGGCAGAATATCAATAAAATGTTGCCCAGTGTGGGTGCGGGGATAAATTTAAGCAATGATAAATGGTCGTTGGCTATTGCTGCCCCACAACTAATAAGAACTAATTTGAGTTTGGTAGATAATCCCAACGCCAATTACACTACCACCAATGCCAGATTTTTATTCTCAATGTTTAGTTATAATTTCCGATTAAATACTGCTGTTAAACTCATGCCCAGTATTTTAGCTAAAATGCTTGAGAATGTTCCAGTGGCGTTTGATTATAATTTGAAGGCAAGTTTTAATGATAAATTTTTATTGGGAGGTTCATATCGAACTGCCAGTAGTAAATTCAACGAAGCCAGTACGCAGACTCGTTTGGGAGATGCCTTTTTGGCTTTCACTGAAATCCAGATTTCGCCCAAGCTACGGTTTGGCTATTCATACAATATTCCCACTACTAAAGGTATGTACGACAGTGGTTCGCATGAGGTATTACTTTCTTTCCGATTCTTAAAGAACCAAGAGGAAACTATCACCGACCCGAGATTTAAGTAAATTGTTGAGTTGTTGGATTGTTGAATTATTGAATAAAGATTGATTCAAGAAACTGAAATAATCTCATCCATAATTCAACAATCATTCCATCAAACTAAATTCTTGAAAATGATGTTATAGAGGGGTATTCATCAACAAATACGCTCTTCGTTATCAAAAAATCAGGAATTAATATCGTTTGGTATAAACGTGATTTACGTCTGCGTGACCACGCCCCTCTGCAAGCTGCATTGCGAGAGGATTTCCCTATTTTGCTTTTATACATTTTTGAACCGTCCGTTTGGGAAGATGCCCATTATTCGGCTCGTCATCAACGCTTTGTATTTGAATCTTTACAGGATTTAAACAAACAATTAGCTTCATTTTCAACTGCTTCCGTTACGCCAGCCGTTCAAATTTTGTTTGGCGAATCCCTTGATATTTTTAGGCTGATTCATCAACAAAAAACGATACGTAAAATCTTTTCATACCAAGAAACAGGTTTGCAAGTTACCTACCAACGTGACCAAGAAATTACCCAATTTGTTAATCAAAATAATATAGAATGGCTTGAATATCAATGCAATGGTGT
>JALONS010000441.1 GCA_025454855.1 Arcicella sp. | reverse complement strand
TGTATAAAAGTCAAAGTTTTTCAAATCATCGTTATCATCACTAATATTGATTTCAATTAAAAGCTCTTCTCCTTCTTCGATTTGATATTTGGGCGAATCTGGGACTACTTTAATCGTTGGAGGCTCGTCAATTTCGGCACGCTTCAATATAATTGATTGCCGAGAAACCAGTCTATCAACTGTGTTTTGTTCAAAAACCTCAAAAAACAAAGTATCAGGCAAAGCCCTGAACTCCTTTGTTGTGAGAGAAATACTCAGATTCCCATCGGGCGAAAGTTTTAAGTTAGGATAATCTTCATCAACCAACCGAAACGCCAACAAATCGTTTTCTTCATCAAAATAGTACTCTTTCTGGAGAATTTTCTGAACTTCAGTATTAGCTTTCTGAATCCAGATAATTTCTGGTTTTTGTGGGACAACAGGCGGAGTATTGGTGTTTTTGACTGTAAGGCTTACCCAAACACTATCCGCAAATAGCAAAGAATCTTGCTGCGAAGTAGCTTTGATGTAAAAATCAAAAACCTTCAAAGTTTCGTTTTGAGCAACTACTTTAAAATCGGGCATCCAAGAAAATACCCCCTCCGATGAAATGTTCATCAGAGGGTTTGTATTTCCACTTAAACCCCAATTAATTCTCAGACTATCTGATTTTTGCTCAAATTCTACTCGAAATTTACATTTTTCACCTTCTTTTATCTTTTTTGGCTCAATTGGTTTTAGTTTCAGTTGAGCGAGAGAGATGAGAGGGAGCAGGAAGAGGATTAGGAGTTTCATAGTATTAAAAAATTTTCGAAGGGCTTACTTTCATAAGATTCTTTTTTGAAATTATTTCTAAGAATAAATCCAATTCAGTTTTTTCTACGAGGAGTACTTCGGGCATTGGCAATGCAACCAAACCTTCCTGGATTAGGACAATTAGATTGCACTGGAGACTTATTATATGTAGGAGTTTGATTTCCTGTATCTCCTAATAAAAAAACGTTTTCCAATGAAGGGGGATTCGTAGTAGGAACGTTTGGGTTAATCCTTAAATATCCTGTAAAGTAATAATTTAAAGGATTAGAATATGGATAAATGGCAATATGAGAATCATTTAATGCTACTGACACCCACATATTTTCGGTATCAATCACTTTTACCCAAACTCTATTATGAAAGGATTCTTCACAAGAAGTTGCCGTGATATTTGGAATATAGTTTGTTTGCCATGAATTTATTTTAAAACATTGTGCGTTGGAAATTAAGCTTAATCCAAGGAAAAAAGGAATAACCAATATCTTTTTCATAATTTTTAAGTTTATAATTATTCCCTACTCCCTACAAAGCCGTTTCGGGGTTCCTGCTTGACAACAATTATTATTTTGAAGTACTCGGTGCTTTTATTATGTTACCTGCTTTAGTCCTAAATAACAACTGAGGGGTTATTCCCGGTCCTGTTTGACGAATGGTATAAATATCGGTAGCTAACCAAGGGCAAGCATCTGATAAAGGAGACCTACCTCTGTTTTGTTGACCATAATAAACACCATGCTTTATATAGTAATTTTTATTATAATTTAATGTAGCGTTAAATATAGATGGGTTGTTATAGTTAGGGGTATCAATCCAAAAAGTATCACCAATCTGTTGCTCTTGCCCATTGGGTAATAGTTCAAACAACATAAACTGATGCACAACTGAATGTGTAAGTCCTCCACTAAAACCATATTTTGTGTTAATCCAATTGTTCCATGCCAAGTTTTGAGAATTAAAGTGGCTAAAGGCCGGATTTTGGAACTTAATTTTGTATGTACCATTTAAAATATCGCCTGATGTATTTTCTATGCTAAATAATGAATATGTAACAGCTTCATTGTATAGAGTTAAAGGTATGCAATCACATTGACCGACATCAACAGACGTATTTATAACTCGAACAGGGAATCTAAAAATCAAATATTCTTTATGATTTATGCTCGAACCAAAAACAGTAGTTGCAGAATTTTGATTTGTGCTATTATACCAAATCCATTTAGCATCATCGCTAATACCATTTACCTTTCTCCAACCCGAACAAACTTGTGTTCCATTAGCATTCGTTGGACCAACAAAGGGTGTAGTCCAAGCATTAGATGAATTAGCAAGTTGAATATGGCTGTTAATTTCTTGCATTGTGGGAGATTGATTATTATCATAATCTTTTCCGGTTGCATATACCTGCCAGCCCGAATCTCCTGTTTTTAGAACTCTATCCCCTGTAAATTCACCAATTAAACCTTGACAATCAGCATCATCACTCCATGCAATCAAATATAACCATTCGTCATTGGCTATTTGAATTGTATTTGCAGTAGGTGAAAATATTTGTTGGTTTGAAGAATTAGAAGTACCATTAGAGTTTCCGGCAGGAAGTATTTTTGAAGTAACATTATTTGGGGTACCCTTATAAACAGCATAAGAATTATCTGCTGAAAAAGTGGCAGTAATTTGTTGTCCAAATAGATTTGATTTAATAAAAAGAATACATACAAAAAACATTATCTTTCTCATCTTTTTAAAAATTTAATATTTCAATTCTCTACTCTCTTCAGGATTTTCGAGTTGCTCCTTTCTATTTTACAGATGGGTACCGCATCTGCATTTCTATATTGTTTGTCGTAAACAAGGGTAGCCGATGGAAACAAAAATTTTGAAAAAAAATAATTTCACGTATTTTTACGCATCCACAACCACAAAATCATACCTCT
>JALONS010000440.1 GCA_025454855.1 Arcicella sp. | reverse complement strand
ACTTCCTGTGTTACTAACTTGTTCCAAAAGAGAAACAGGATTACGGAAAGCAGGCGTACCATTTGTAAAGAAACTTCCGTCTGGAGCATAAACTGGATACGTAGGATTTGTCTGGATGGCTCTACTGATTACGTTTCCTTCAAAACCGATGTTTCCACCAGTGGCAGCACCCTGAGTTGCGTTGATACGAGCTGCAACACGTTGCATAGCAGTGCCCTTAAGAGTTCCTTGTTGGTCGTTGTAACCCAATGAGAAGAAATAGTTAGTATTATCATTACCACCACCATAGCTCAAGTTGTAGTTCTGAGTAACAGCTGTACGATAAACTAAATTTTGCCAGTCGGTATTTGCACCTCCATTGATGTTTTTGTTACTAACATCCAATCCAGCTTTTGCCGCTTCTGTTAAAAAAGCACTGGTAGAAAGCACATCATAGTTTTTGTAATTTGAAGAGATACTTGTTCCAATTGATACATTTAAATTACTATTTCCTGATTTTCCTTTTTTGGTTGTAATTAATACAACACCATTTGCACCTCTTGCTCCGTAAATAGCAGCAGCAGAAGCATCTTTCAATACTGAAATACTCTCAATATCGTTTGGATTCAAGAAGTTCAATGGGTTTTTAGCAGCCACACCACCAAAACCAGCACTACCATCAGCACCATCAGTAGTATTTGAACCATCCAAGGGGATACCATCTACTACATATAATGGATTGTTGTTAGCACGAATAGAAGTTGTACCTCGAATACGAATATTGATGCCTGCCCCTGGCTCACCACTGTTAGGTGTCATTTGAACCCCAGCAGCACGTCCTTGAAGTAACTGCTCTGGTGAAGCAATAACCCCTTGGTTAAAATCTTTTGCTGTAAGTGATGTGATACCACCCGTTGCGTCTTTTCTGGTAGTTGTACCATATCCAACAACGACAACTTCGTCAAGAGCTTTATTCTCCGATACTAAAGAAACATTCAACTCTGAACGGTTACCTACTTCAACTTCTTGCTTCCCATATCCTACAAAAGAGAATACTAAAGTTGCATTTCCTGAAACAGCAATCTTATATGCTCCGTTGATGTCTGTTTGTGTTCCTTTATTAGAACCTTTTAATGAAACAGATACACCCGGCATTCCAGAACCGTCTCCTTTATCAGTCACTTTACCAGTAACTGTTCTGTCTTGAGCATAGATGCTTAAAGACACAAGCATTGTGATAGCCATTAAAGAAGTCTTCATAAGAGACTTTAATGCCACACCCTGTCGCACGGAGCGACCAAACCATCTGTAAAAATGATTATTCATAAGGTTTTGTTAAGATTGGAAAATGGTTAATGAAAAACTACAAATCAATTCATAATGTCTTTTGACAATCAGAAAATTAGGTGAAAATCACCAAAGCGTTTACCTAAAAAGAAGTGACTATGGGTTAGGTAAATTGGCATTATCACAAGACTAAATATGAAATTGTTTTAAAATTATCTTACAAAATAGGAGATAAAATTTCTATAATTCAATTTTTTTTTGAAAAAATTTTATTTGCTCTTCATTTAACAACCTCTAAGAAATTGTACTTAATTTGGCTTTGCAATATTTAGCACATAATAGAACAGTATTTGCAAAAGTTTGCAACTTCGATGTATGAAGCCTTTTTACCAAGTAATAATTCAAAAAAGTTTAAAACATTCACTTATTCATTTGGATTATTCCAATATAAAATACCGTAAAAAATATTTAAAGCAACATCTAATTGAATTTATTGGTAATTTTAAGGCTCTGAAAAACAACTTAGAAACGTAATATAATTCTTTGTATAATCCAAAATGATGAATCCTCAGTTACTCGCAAAACTTGCAACCGAATTGGAAGGTGAATTGCATTATGATACCGTAATGAGAACACTTTACGCAACTGATGCGTCTGCGTACCGTGAAATGCCCACCGCCGTGGCTATTCCAAAAACGATTGGTGATATAAAAAAGCTAATCAATTTTGCCAGAGAAAATGGTTCATCTATTATCCCGAGAACAGCTGGTACTTCATTGGCAGGTCAAGTAGTTGGTAATGGAATCGTGGTAGATGTTTCTAAGCATTTCACCCAAATTTTGGAAGTAAACAAAGAAGAACATTGGGTGCGTGTACAACCAGGTGTAGTACGTGATGTGCTGAACATGGAGTTGAAAAAGCATGGGCTTTTCTTCGGACCTGAAACTTCAACGGCTAACCGTGCCATGATAGGTGGTATGGTGGGTAATAATTCGTGTGGGTCGAACTCGGTGGTTTATGGTTCTACTCGTGAACACGTAATGGAAATCAAGGGTATTTTAGCTGATGGCTCTGAAATTGAATTTAAAAGCTCAAATGTCAGAGAGTTCAACAGCTTGTTGAATATTGCTCATCAAAAAAATGGCTCGGCAACGCTTTATGATAAGATTTACAGAGAAATGAATGAGATGTTGGTTAAACCTGAAAACCAATGTGAAATTAGAAAAGAGTTTCCCAAACCAACCATCGAAAGGCGTAACACTGGTTATGCCTTGGATATGCTCTTGAATTGTGAGCCATTTACCGAAGGTGGGAAGCCGTTTAATTTTTGTGAATTAATCGCAGGGTCAGAAGGGACGCTTTGTTTTCTAACCGAAATAAAACTTCACGTTAATGATATGCCTCCGCCCGAAATCGGTTTGGTTTGTGGACATTATAACACCATTGATGAATCATTAAGAGCCAACTTAATTGCCCTAAAATATAAACCTTCCGCATCGGAACTAATAGACCATTACATTCTGGAGTGTACCAAAGCCAATAAAGAACATAGTCAAAATCGTTTCTTTGTACAAGGCGACCCTGGGGCGATTTTAGTAGTTGAATTAAGAGCTGACACTCGTGAAGAAATAGAGAA
>JALONS010000145.1 GCA_025454855.1 Arcicella sp. | reverse complement strand
TACGAAAATCCGGGACGTCTTGAAAGAAAGTTTGCCAGTTCATCTGACAAAGTTCTTAATTTTCTAAATAACTCCCATTTTTAAATGCGTTCAACCTGAGTGAAAAAGACGGTAATGATAACTGTTAAAATCAGATAATTATACTATACGAAAGGCGATTTGCGAAAAAGCGAATGAGTAAATTTCTGAAAATAAACAAATTACATCGTTTCTCTTTTGCAAACCCAAATCAGTTGGGTATATCTCAAAAAACTATTCCAAGAATGCCATAAATATCTAATCGGAAGTATATACTTAATGTCGTAATGGTAATTTAATAACTTTTAAATTTTATATCTATCTGATTTTCATTTCATTATCAATTTGCGACAATAAGTATGTAGTTCCGTATCTAATAACTATTCTCTAACATCTGATAACTATTCTCTAATATCTAATATCTAATAACTGTTCTCTAACATCTAATAACTGTTCTCTAACATCTAATAACTGTTTTCTAACATCTAATATCTATTCTCTAATATCTAACAACTGTTCTCTAACATCTAATAAATATTCTCTAACATCTAACATCTATTCTCTAACATCTAATATCTGTTCTCTAATATCTGATAACTGCTTAAGCATGGGCTTCCAGCCATTCTTCTCCGTTTTCGTAAATTTCCTTTTTCCAAATAGGAACAACTTGTTTTAGCGTATCAATGAGCCAGTGACAAGCCTCAAAAGAAGCTACTCGATGCGGAGTAGCAACCGCAATAACCACCGCTACATCACCGATGGCTAAAACACCTTTACGATGCACCATAACAATTTTTTCAGTGTTCCAACGCTCGTGGGCTTCTTTTGCCAATTCCTCCATCTTTTTCACCGCCATCACATCGTAAGTCTCAAACTCCAATCTTACTACTTCTTTCGATTTGTTATGATTGCGAACCGTTCCTATAAATACATTAACTGCCCCTGCACGCTCTGACTGAGCCGCCTCTATACAAGCCTGAATATCAATGGGTTGGTCGGATATTTTTATCATTATTCTTAATTTTTAACTATCAATGGTCAGCTAACAGCAATCGATAAAGATGAAGGTAAGGGAAAACCAATCGCTGACTGTCGAAATGATTAACAGGATTAAACACCTTATGAAAATCTATATTCTTAAAGCCAATAGCTGACTGCCGATACCTTATTTCTCTAAAGTCACGAAAGAATACGGGTACAAATGTTTCTCATCCCTTCCGAAATCCTCCCGACTGGTTTCTCGCCAAATTGTACCATTAATTTTAGGAAAAAACGTATCTCCTTCAAATGAATGATGCACCTCCGTTAAATATATTTTATCCACGAATGGCAGTGTTTGACGATAAATTTCTGCCCCTCCAATGATAAACGCTTCGGTTTCGCCCTTTTCTTGGGCTATCGAGATGGCTTTTTCCAAAGAATCAACCGTGAAGCAATCAATTACTTTGAAATCAGCATTACGAGAAATAATAATGGAAGTTCGGTTGGGCAGTGGTTTGCCGATGGAGTCGAAAGTTTTTCGCCCCATGATAATACAATGACCCGTAGTTAGACGCTTAAATTGCTTTAAGTCATTAGGTAAGTGCCAAATGAGCTGGTTATTATTGCCAATAACGCCATTTTCAGCAACGGCTACAATCAGTGATAGTTTCAAGGTAGTAAGGATTGGGGTAATAGTTACGTAAAATTAAACGATTTACGGAAAGAATCATAAATTTTTAGTCATTCGCACGTACTCAATTCCGCCCTGCAACCATTTTTCAGAACTCACTTCCAAACCAAATTTTTGGTAAAAATTCGCTGCCGTTTGGCGGGCATTACACCACAGTATCTTCACGCCTCTTTCGGTAGCTTCTTTGATAAGTTGATTCAACAACATCGAACCATAACCTTTGCCTTGTTCAGCATTTTCACCTTTTTCATCTTCCGAAAGTTGAACATAACTGAGGGGGCGGTTGGGCCACATGACGGTATGGCGTAATTGCCACGTATCGGCTGGTTTTATTTCTTTAATAATTAGCATAATTAAGCAATACTTAGACGTTAAGTAGTTATTCGAATCTCCATTGTTTGGCAACAATATCTTGAAAATCAAATATTTAAAACAAAGAATATCATTTTATTAGCCTTGATTACTTCAGTTACACATACCCTCGAATGGATTTGTACACGACAAAGAAAATAGAAAAGATGATTATATCGTTTGTATTACGAAAATCAAGAATTAAATTTGTTACTCCTTTCTTTACTTCTGTGATGCTCCGCTACTGAAAATTTGTTCCATTTTACGTAATAAATCAAAAATATGAAAAGCCTTCAAATCGTCTCTTTATTGGGTTTTTGGAGTTTGAGCCTAATGGCGTGTTCTGAAAAGAAAGATACCGTTGTAACGCCCCAAACAACGCCTACTACTGGAGTAACCGTTCCTGTCACTACCGACAAAATCACCTTTTTCACCGACCCTATCATGAAAAAGGCGAATATCTTATCCATCAGTTTTGCTAATAACCAAACAGTTTATGCTTTGGGCGATGACGCTAATCGGGGGTATCTTTTTAAAAGTACTGATGAAGGCAAAACGTGGGCTGAAGTAAATTATGCAGGTAATAAAATGAATACGGTAGATTTTTATGATGAAAAAACGGGTATTCTGGCAGGTGCTACTATCTTGGGAACGCAAGATGGGGGAAACAATTGGAATCCGATGAGAAAATTAACTTCCACCGTCATCAAAACATCTTATCCCAAAAACCAACAGGGGTTCATGTTACAGTTGATTTATGATAGTTTTCACTTCCGAAAATATACCGAAATTTACTCGGTAAGTACCAGTAATTTAACGACCGACAATAACTACGTTACCCTCGACGGCTACGCTACGGATATTCATTTTCTGAAAAATAAAATCGGTATTTTGGTCGGAGAAGCAGGTAACGTTTACGTCTTGACGGTAAAAACCGACGGAACGTATGATTACAGCGACCGCCTCAGACCCGTCAACGAAGATTTATCATCCGTCTTTTTAGTGAGCGAAAAAATAGCATTTATAGGCGGTAAAAATGGTACATTCCTCAAATCAAACCCCCGACTGGAAATATCAAAAAAATAGCTTTCCAACAGGAGAATTTGGGCTATGCCATTGTGGAAAGTGCGAGCCAAACCAATCTTTACAAAATAGAAAGTTCAGGAGAAAAATGGACAAAATTGACTACGCCTGCCACGGCTGTTTTCAACGATTTGAAAATAAATGCCCAAGGAAAAGCCATTGCCGTTGGCAAAGATGGAGTAGTGTTTTTGTTTTGACAGAAGAGTACATCTCGTGAAGCTAATCAACAAATTGAGTTTAGCTTTACGAGATATATTTCCCAACTTTATGCTCCCAAAATAATAAAATCTGATAATCATTGCATTATTTTCAAAATTGTAATTCTTAAATGGTTAGACAATATTATTTCTTAACCATCACTTTCACAGCATCATGTTCAATAGCGTTTATACTATGTTCATTTGAGTACGTTACCCGCACAATACACATCGTCTCATTAGGTACATTTTTTATGTTTACTACTATTTTACCATCATTAAGTTTATAAAAATCAGTCTTGAAAACCCTGCCCATGAGGTCATATACCTGCACTTCCTCAATATGCTGAAAAGCATTGGCTGTGTACCAATTTTCTGCTAATATTTTCTCTTCTGGGCTGTTGAATACGGTTTCTTCGTGAATTTTTGCTGCAATCATGATGGTTTCTTTTACGGTAGGATTGTCCAATGCTATGATTTGGGTAGGACTTTTCTGGAAGTTTGTCTCTCGAAACTGAGGGTCATTACTATTCCAATGTTCTGCCCTCAAACCTCCTGTTTTCATACCCATTTTGCCCATAGTTTCATATCCTAATACTACAACCCCACTTAATCCCATTACATCTTCTTGCATTTGTACCACAGGGGTAATATTCCCTACTTTTTGTTCCTCTGATTTGAATCCGACAAAACTAAATATTAGTACGTCTTTCTCTTCTACTACCAATTGATACTTTCCGTCTTTATCGGTATTCACGCCTCTTTTTGTGCCTTTTACACTAACACTTGTTCCCATTAAAGGTACGCCTTCGCTGTCGGTCACTTGTCCTTTTATTTGCCGTTGTTGTGCTATTCCTTGTTCCACCCAAACAAAAGTTAGCATTGCCATAGTCAGATTTCTAACTATTTTCATTCCTTTGATAGCGGGTAATTTGATAGTTTTGGAAGCGTTGCTAAAATCACTCAGTGGAATTTCGTAATTCAGAATTGTATCTGAAAAGCTCCAATCTGGAAACCAAGCATTTACATCAAAATCTTTACCCAACTGGTCGCTTCTAAATCTACCACAAGACTGCCCATTTGTATGGTTTAAATCTCTGAAATAAGCAACCAATTCGCTATCTGTCATTTTAGTAAAATCAATTACATTTTTCTGACAAGCCCCACAAAAACCACCAGTGTTGGTAGGTGTGAAATCTTCCCAACGTTCATGGCATGGAGTCGGGATATTCAGTTGGAAGTATGTTTTATTTTTCATCTTTCGTAAATGTTTTGAACAATAGATGCTTGATTGCATGAGATTCCATAAATTTTTAGAATTATTTACTATTTTCGTGAGTAATTCACCATTATAATCAATTAGTTACACTATGTTTTTAATTAAAAAACCTACCTTTTTTCTTCTATTCTTCATTAATTTATTTCATGGTTTTGCCCAAAAACCAGAACCCATCGAATTCGGGAAAATTCCTTTAGAGCAACTACAAATGAAAATATATTCGCCTGATTCATCAGCAGAAGCAGTTGTTTTATGCGATTACGGCGACTACTCCTACACCTTCCCCGATTACCGCCCTATCGTCAATTATCACCGCCACGTTAGGATTAAAATCCTGAAAAAAAGTGGCTTTAGTAGAGCGAATATCAAAGTTGCTTATCGGTTTAGTAATGATAACCGCAATGAACGAATCCGTAATTTACAAGCCGTAACGTATAATTTGGAGGATGGTATTATTACCACTTACACTTTGGATAAAAAGGGCATTTTTGACGAAAAAGTTAATAAAGATTATCATTATCAAACATTTACGCTTCCCCAAGTACGAGAAGGCTCTGTCATTGAATACAGTTATGACATGGAGTCGGATATTTGGTATAATCTCCGTCAGTGGGACTTTCAGAAAAATATTCCCGTAGTATGGAGTGAACTCCGAGCGTCGCTACCCGCTTACTTCGACTTCAACATTACGCTCCGAAGCCTCATACCACTATCCATCAATGAAAACGAGCAAGACAAGCAAAATTTTCTACGCAGTGATATTGCGGATAAATTCATGCGTTGCCGTTTTGTGATGAAAGATGTACCCGCTTTGAAAGAAGAACCTTATTTGACTACGATTGAGAACTTCAGGTCGAAGCTAACCTTTGAATTAGCCGCCACGTATTTTCCCAATCAGCCCAAGAAAGATTATTCTCAAACGTGGGAATCTTTGAATGAAACGCTACTGATAGATGAAAATGTAGGGAGACAAATCAAGCGGTTTGACCAAGCCGAAACCATTGCCCAAACTTTGAAGGCAATCCATCGAGATTCTGTGTCATTAGCAACGGCAGCGTACAAATTCATTCAAAATACCATGCAGTGGAATGGCAACGAAGCGATGTTTGTTGAAAATAACATTGATAAAGTATATGAAAAACGCATTGGTAACGCCGCCGAAATAAACTTGATGTTAATTAGATTATTGCGTGAATGTGGCTTTGACGCTAACCCCGTGATATTGAGTACCCGTGAAAACGGTGAAGCCAGTGATTTGGTGCTGTTGGATAGATTTAATTATCTGATTGCTCATATTCGACTGAAAAATAAGGATGTGTTATTAGACGCAACCGACCATCTAACAACGATGGGAATGTTACCAATGCGGTGTTTGAACGACCGAGGACGACTAATTGTGAGAAAGAACAGTAGGTGGATTACCATAAATCCAGAACCAGTAAATAGAAAAACCTCGATTGTGGAAATGGAAATTTTACCCGAACAAGTAATGAAGGGGAGTTTGAGAACCTCTTATGGAGGGTACGAAGCAGCTGATTTTAGAAAAAAAGTAATTCTGAAAGGAAAAGAAACTTTTGAGACCGATTATAAAAAAAATAGACCTAATTGGAAAATTGGTTCTATTCAACTGCTTCATGTAGATTCTTTGGAAACTTTGGCAGAAATAGAAGTGCAAACCGCCATCAATGAATCTTACGCTATGGCTGGCGAACGCCTATACGTATCACCGATGCTTTGGGAGGCACAAGAACGAAACCCATTCAGTGCCGTAGAGCGACAATATCCCGTTAATTTTGGGGTTCCACAAGAGGAATACTACATTGCTACTTTTACTTTTCCCAATGATTATGTAATTGAAGAACTCCCCAAACCTGAGAATGTTTCTTTGCCCAACAACGGTGGAAAATTCCTATTCAGTTGTACTACCGAAAACAATACCTTGAGAGTAATCAGTAAAATAACCCTCAAAAAAGCCGTTTACACTGAAAATGATTATGGTTCACTACGGGAATTTTATAACCGAATTGTAGCTAAACACGCCGAACAAGTGGTTTTGAAGAAGAAGTAACAGCAAAAAATTTATGTAAAAAGCGTAAGTGTTTAAGATGTGAATGAATACTTGAACACTTACGCCTTTTTCTTTTAAAACTCATGCAACACAGGCAAATCACAACTTAAATCTTCCCCACAAACAACGCCAAAATCGAGTCCTGCGTAGTTTTCAATTTTCTGAACGGATTCTAATAATTTTCCTGTAAAATGCAGAGTGATTTTTTCGGCATTTTCACGAGTAGAAACTATTAAGGGATGCACCGACCCATCTAATAATTTTACCACATCTTCAGCAAATTCTTTGAACATCAAATTAAGGGGTAATTGATGTTTTTGTCCGTCTGCTGTAACAAAAACGGGTACGGGTAAATATTCTTTTGATGCCGCCAATTTACCAAAAACTTTCCGAGCCTTCACGTAGCTTTCTTCCTGATTTTCAGGCGAGTACCCACCAAAAACCACTGCCACTTTCTTTCTGCTTGGCATATCTTCTAATCTTTGGGCAATGGCTTGGTCTAACTGATTGAGCAATTTCTGAAATTTAAAAGTATTTTTCCCTACCCGAATACGCTCACGAATAGACTGACGAATAAAATACGTAATAGCGTCGGTTACATTCATACCAATCTCAGCCATTTGCTTGAAAATCAGCGAAGTAGGAGACATCCCAGGAATGGTATTAGGGTCATGGAGGATGACCTTTCCTTCGGGTGTAAGAAAACCGTCAATTCGTGTGCAAACCCCAAATTTCAAGGCATCAAAAGTAGCTTTTACATCGTGCTGAATTTTTTGGTTATTTTCTAAGGAAGTATCAACAGGAATTTTTTTCCGTGTAGCCGACGACTGATATTTTGCCTTAAAGTCAAATACTTCTACATTCGCAATGATTTCAGTTGGAGGAAGAGCAACCGACTCACAATCAGGCGTTTGTATTACACCGCAACTAAATTCTTGCCCCTTCACAAAACCTTCAATCAAGACGGCATCTTCTGAATTCATGGAAATTAATTGAACTACTTTCTGTTCTTTATCAAAACATTCATTTAATTTTTCCAACAATTCAACGGGATGATAAACAACTCCGCCATTCAAAGAAACGGGTAAACCAATACCTTCATCCAAATTTGCCATTCGTTGAATAAACTCGTGTTTATCAACGCTATTCCATTCATTTTCAGATACTTCTCTAATGAAAAGGCACTGCTTCACGGCTTTCTCAAAATCTTCTACAGAGTCTTTTTTCACGAAAGAAACACCAATGGAAGAACCCTGATGCGGAGCTTTTACCACAAATGGAAGCCCTACTTGTTGTTTTATTTCTTCAAAAACTACTGCCATATCGTGGGCTTCAAAATAAGCACGTGTAAGCGTAGTCGTTTTTTTATCTAAGCCAATGGCTAATTTTATCAAATCGTTCTGGGCGATTTTATCAATACCAATGGATGACCCCATCAAACTGGGACCTGAATACGGATTTATCAATACCAATGGATGACCCCATCAAACTGGGACCTGAATACGGAATACCATACCATTCTAAAAGTCCTTGAATACTCCCATCTTCGCAGGCAGGACCGTGCATGGCAATAAACGCAAACTTAAAATATTCCGAGAATTTATCAGGAGTAATGCGTGTCCCTACCGTTGAAATCATGGTATTTAGTTCATCGTCAGACATTCTACCTAACGACTCAGAATAAATCCGATAATCACCTTGATAAGATTTAGGGGGATAAAAATCTCTGATAGAAGGAGCGTAAACCAACTCAGGATTCAACAAAATAAAATGCCCACAACCATCCACAAATACGGGTACGGGTTCAAAAAGCGTTTTATCAATGTTCTCCATAGCGGTTTTGCCACCAGCAAAACTAATTTCACGTTCACGGGCGGGTCCCCCGAAAAAAATACCTATTTTCATGGATTTGATGTTCGGTATTCGATGTTTGATGTTTGTAATTTCAAGCAACAACTTACGGTTGTATAAATACTTCCGAAATTACTCAAATGGCATATCGAAAACTGAGTATCGAATCACCAAACATCGAACATCGATGCTTAATTTACATTTATTGCTTCTACTTTTAAAATCTCGGGAACTTCCCGACGAATGGTATCTTCAATGCCACCCTTGAAAGTCATTGCCGACATCGAACAAGAACCGCAAGCCCCTACCAATTCAAGCCGCAAGATATTTTCCGTTGTGATTTCAATAACCCGTACATTTCCTCCATCCGCTACCAAATACGGGCGAATTTTATCCAAAGCGATTTCTATCTTTTCTTGGAGAGGATGTTCAAATATTGCTTCCATATTTCTTTCCGATAATTTTTGAAATAATTATTCAAAGATAAGCAGTTTTGTTAGTAAGTGATGATTAGTATTTTAGAAATTGATGGTTTCGGTAGTTTTCAGGAAGTTTTGTAAAACTGGATTGGTATCATTTTTACGCCAAGCCATAAATAAAGCCGTTCGCTCTGGGATATTTTTCAATTCAATGAATTTTACTTTCATTGCCGCACTTAATCGATAAGAAATGGGCATCAACGAAACCCCCAAATTATGTTCTACCAATCTCAAAATGGTTGCTCCGTAGTTGGATTCATGCGTAACATTGGGTAAAAAACCCTCTCGTTCGCACATCCGTATGAGCATATCATAGTAAACCGAACCCGTATGACGGGGCGGCAAAATAAAAGACTCATCCTTGACCTGTGCCAATGAAGTAAAATTTTCGGGTGTAATGACGTGATTTTCAGGTAAAATGAGAGCAAAACATTCTTCAAAAATCACTTTGGTACTCAGTAATTTATCCGAAAAAGGTTCACGAATAAATCCTACGTCTAATTGATAGTTTTTCAAATTTCCAAATAAATCATCTTCTAATACTTCCGCCAATTTTGCTCTAATTTGCGGAAAATGCAGTTTCAGGTTCGATAGTAAAGGTGGAATCACCGAATAAATAGCAGACCCAGGATAGCCAATTCTAATCTCCCCTTCTTCGCCTTTATGAATGGCTTGCGTTTTTTTACTGATATTTTCTAACTGTGAAAGTAATTGAGTTGCTTCTTCCCGAAGAAATTCCCCCGCTGGTGTTAGCTTTACATTGCGTTTATCTCGTTCAAAAAGCATTACACCCAAGTTTTCTTCTAATTGCTGAATTTGCCTACTGAGGGCGGGTTGGGCAATGAATAATTTTTCAGAGGCTTTTGAAAAATGTAACTCTGTTGCAACGCCCAAAAAATATTGTAGCTGTCGAATTTCCATTTAATGCGTTTTAGGTATTAATTAATGCAAATTAAGTATTTTTTATTATAAATATAATTTCATTCTTTTGTTAGTGAAATGAGTAAAACTCCCTACATAAGAATTGCCACCCCATCCGATGTTAGTAAATTATGCGAAATCGGAACTAAAACATTTGTGGATACCTACGGGGCAGATAACACCCCCGAGAACCTAAAAGAATATATCGAAACGAGGTTTAATGAAAAGCAAATTTCAGATGAACTGAATACGCCCAATACTGTATTTTTGCTGGTAGAGTTAGACCAAGACGTAATTGGGTACGCTCGGATGAGGGTAAATTTGGAAGAAAACCCCGACGAGAAATCAATAGAAATCGAAAGAATTTATATTGATAAAGCCTATCATGGACAAAAATGCGGAGCTTTGCTCATGCAAGCCTGTATTGATAACGCCATCCAACGAGGCTATACCAGCATTTGGCTGGGAGTATGGGAACATAACCCCAAAGCCATAGCATTTTATCAAAAATGGGGCTTTGAAGTATTCGGAACGCATATTTTTCAGTTGGGTGATGATGCCCAAACTGACTACTTAATGAAAAAAGAATTATCGGTTCACGAGAAAAGATAAATGGTACACGGGATAAGGAGAAACTCTTTTACCGTGAATTGTTCAAAGTGTATCATGTACCAAGCATCGTTTACTGCTTACCGACATTTACACGTTTTGTGTGAATTTTTAGAAAAGGTTAATACAGAAAATCCCTGCTTTTGGCGGGGATTTTTGTTTCCAAGAAAAAACCCGAAGATTGGAAGTCTTCGGGTTAAACTATTTATCAGAAAATGGATAGCTTACGCTTTTTCATCGGCTTTCTTTTCAGTTAAACCAGCTTTATTGGCCGCTTTTACAATCATGAAAACAACCCAAGCAATTACCAAAAACTGGATAATTACTTGAATGAAGTTACCATACTTTACTTCCGCTTCGCCTATTTTCATAGACAAGCCCGCAAAATTAACTCCACCAATAACAACACCAATTAATGGCATAATAATATCATCAACCAAAGACGCTGTATCAAGTACATTGCCTTGAGCAATAAATTTTTTGAATTCGTTTAACATTTGTTTGTTTGGGGGTTTTAAGTGAATTAGTTTATTGTTTGGGATAAATAGTTGTCTTATTTCAATACCAATCACACGAACGCTGGCTATTAAAACGTATAAAGGAATCCAAGACCTAAGTTACGAGCTTGTTGAATCTGAAAACTCTGGTCGTCATCGTATAATAATATCAAATCAAAAGTAGCACTAAAATATTTATTAATTTTAGCGGCTAATTTGGCATCCAAGCGGTTATCCATATTAGCTATCTTTTTAGCATCCATAAATAACTGGTAGCGTAACTTGAGGTTTACGTTTTTTGCGATGTCTTTATCAAATGTTGCTACAATTTGCATGATACCAATATCATTCTGTAAACTTTTACCTACGGGTACACCATAAGCGGGTAGCATCTGCCCTGTGGCATTTCTCGGGCGTACATCATCATCGGCTACGATAGTCTGACGCATCGCTCCAGGGGCAAAAACTACATTAAAGAAAGGTTTGGGTTTCCATTCAAGACCAATATACTCAGTGATAAAAGCAGGAGCAAAAAGGCTCGAAATTTTAATGTCTTTATCAGAAGTAGCACCGTAGGTATAACCAGCCGTAAATTGTGTTTGGAAGTTTACACCCCCCACAAACGACCACGTTTTAGATAATTTTCTACCTACTTTGGTATCAAAAAATATACGGTCAATACTTTTTCTGATACCCGTACCATTATCCAAAATACCGTACTGTAATTGTAAATCATTTACCCAAGTAGTTTTGTCTTTGGCGTATTCGCCTTTGGTATTAAAGAAAACATTGAAACCAGTAGCATTTTGTCCACCAGCTACGAAATTAGAAAACTGAGCATTGCTAAAATTGGCTCCAAACTGCGAAGATTTCTTCCAATAAGAAGTATCTTTTTTTACCTCTTGGGCGAAGAGATTCATTGAAAATAGTAGAGCAAAGGCGACAAATAAGGAAATGTGCTTTTTCATAAACAGCTATTTTAGTTTGTGCAAGGTACAATAAAACGGACGGACAAAACGAATTGCCCTCGCAGTGATTTTTTTAAGTGAATGTCCGTCAAATGACGTTTATTTTGATGTGATAATGGCTTTAAAAACGGCGGTTTTTAAAAGAAGAATATGATATTTGAATTTTGTAAGTAAAAGTATCTAAAAAACGGAATGTTCAAAATTTTTAAAGAAAAAAGGTTTTGAAGTTGTGAAAATTAGTTTTAATGCCGAGTTCTCACAAAATTATGAAAACAAGAATTAACAATTTAATTATCGCTTTTCAATCAAAGAGTCGATAATCATTTAGGTATTTGTTGATACCGATTAGCTGACTACCGATAACTGAAATCAGTACATCTTACGCTAATTATCCAATTAATCAGAAAACCTCAACGCTTTTATTTTGCAAAACGCTCAACGGAAAAATAGTTTGCGTTTCGTTGGTTTTTAGGGTGATGGAAGTTGTGTCTATCGCAATAATTTCCCCTTTTACCCCATCAATCGCAATGGTTTGTCCCTCTTTAAATTTATTTTTTGAGTAAAAGCTGGATAAAATATTAGCGAGTACGTCTCGGGATGCCATGCCATAGCCCACCGCAAAAGCGAAAATAACACCACCAATAATGAGATTAAAACTTGACTCTAATAAACTGGTTTCGATACCTGCTTGCTTGAGTGCGGCAATGGTAGCAATTACCAAGAAAAAGAAAAAGATAATATTGCCTAACAGTTTACCCGAATTGATTTTTAATGATTTTGATACATTGATAACGGCATTTTTTAAAGCATCTGCAATCATCACTCCCGCAAAAAGCATAATGGCGGCGGCAATCAATTTAGGAATAAGATTCACCAACGAAGCCACCATATCGGTCAGTACCTTCATGCCAAGTGTTTCGGTAGCTGCCGTAATAAAAACCAAAAGAATAAAATAATAGAGTGTTTTAGCAATGATAACGCTCAATTTTAATTCTCCAAAACGCTTAATAACATCTATCTCGTTGAGTTTATCACCCAGTTTATCAAAACCCGACTTTTCGAGACCTTTTTGTAGGAGTTTCGTTACAATTTTAGCTACAAAAGTTCCTACCGCCAACAAAATGATAGCTCCTATCAATTTGGGTACAAAGCCAGTAAGTTGTTCTAATAGTTTTCGGAAGGTATCAATAAGAATATCCTGAATATTTGGCATGATATAAATAAATTAGTTAAAGAAATTCAAGAGGTTATTTTTGTAATGGTCTTCATTACCCCTTTATATTTTGTGGTTCTATTTCATCATCGCCTGCAAATGAGGCGGATAGTGTGTTTATAAAATTACCCACAAACAACTCAATGATTGTGGAAGTATTACGAATAGTATCAATTTCAGAAACCAGTGCCTTTTTCAAAGACTCTGGCACTTGCCCATTTGGTTCAATGAGTTTAAACGGATTTTCAGGCATTATTTTACTTTTAGGCACAAAAGCAACAAGGCACAGTGGCAAAGAGTTAAAAGTATCTTAGTACTTCTTCAATTCTCAATGTCTTTTGTTTTTGCCAGACAGGCATTTCTTGTTCTTTCGGCAATAAAGAAATACATTTAAAACCTCCCCAAAAAATCAAAGGAGTATAAATTATATCGAGTTTTTTTGTGTGATTTTCAACATACGTACTTATCCAATTGAGGTTTGTAAAAGTTATTGGTTTTTAGATAAACATTATTCGTTTTTTCGCAAATCGCTTTTCGTTTAGTATGTTTATCATTTTATACCAATCCACAAAACCTAATATCAATCATTTCTAAAAAACAAACTGACCGCTTTGGCAATGATAACGCCCCAGAATAGTACACCTTCCAGATAAATTTTTCTTAATTTTTCTTTAGCTCTCAACAAACGCATTTTCACAGCACTTTCCGAAATATCCAAAGAATCTGAGATTTCTTTGATACTCAAATCATCCTGATACTTCATCATCAAGATAGATTTTTCTTCGGGAAGAATTTGTTGCATAGCTTTATTGAGCCGTTGAGCTTCTAATTCTGCCATTTCGGCATCGTCGTCGTCATCAGGAGCATCAAAATTATCATCTAACCCTACCTCCGAATATTTCTTTGAAATACGGGTCTGGTCAATGCAATAATTGTAGGTAATGGAATATAACCACGTGGAGAATTTGGCAGTTTCTTTGTAAGAAGAAAGATTGAGTACCAACTTCAAAAAAATGTCGTGGGTGAAATCTTCGGCTTTTGCATCGTCTTTAACAAAAGACAGACACTTACGATATACTTTATCAGAGTAACGGTCGTAAAGTTGCTCAAAATAGGCATTCTTTTGAGTGTCAATAAAAAGGGCAACTAATTGCTCGTCAGTAAGTTTTTTTAAGTTCATCGTTTTAATGCAATAGCCAATACAAGCGACAAAATAACGAAATTTTTTGTTTACCAATAGCTTTTTGAGTAATATAATACTCAAATATCCTTATTTTCAAGGTTTTAGATACTATTTTTTGTAAATTAATCGTTGGATTATTAAAATATGAAGGTAAAATCAATCTTTTTGTGGGTACTAATTTGCACGCTCGGAGCGTGTAAAAGTCGTCAGAAACCAATGTCAAATCCTAAGGTTGTGAGCGATATTCCTGTATCAACGCCACTTCAAGTGATTAAAATGGAGACTACCCCCTGTTATGGACGTTGCCCTGCCTATTTAGTAACAATTTTTGATAACGATAGTCTGGTTTATGAAGGGCAAAGGTTCGTGGCGAAAGAAGGAATTTCGTTAAAAAAATTACCCAAAGGAACGGTTCAAGGCTTGGTAGAGCAATTCAGAGGAGCTAATTTCTTTAAATTTCAAGACCAATACACGGCTAATGTTTCTGATTTACCCACTACCTATATTTCTTTTACCGATGCGGGCAAAACCAAACGAGTTATGGATTACTACCGAGCCCCCGAGACACTCAGAAAGTTGGAAGATTTAGTAGCTGATTTAGTAAAAGAGGAAGTGGAAATAAAGGAGAAATGAACAGAATCATTATTGCGTCAGGACTTAGAAAATATGATTTACAGCTTATAGTATAAATACTTTAAAAACCGCTTTCGTGTGTGAAGAACTCACAATACTATCGCTCAAAAAATTTTTATTTGTAGTATTTTTCGGAGATTTTTTATAATTTAAAATCTAATGATTTCTTAATCTTAATTACAAGCACAACCGCTGATTATCTTGTAAATTTGTAGGCTATGAGTGGAATGATGCCAAAATATACTAAACGCAGTAGAGTAAAAGATTCTCTTGTGGGGAATCTTTTTTCTTTTTTAAATAATTTTATGAATACAAAGCAAACGCCAGAGGAGAAACGTCGTCTTGAAAAAGTGATAAATAAATCGTACGACGTAATTGAAAAATCAGATTACATCAGTCGTGATTTGAGTTGGTTAAAATTTGATGAGCGGGTATTAGACCAAGCCCGTGATACTCGTAGAAACGTATTTGACCGTCTGAAATTTTTGGCAATAACAGCCTCAAACCTTGATGAGTTTTTCACGATACGGGTAGGTTCTTTATATAATTACATTGACTTTGGAAAAGAACGCACGGATTATTCAGGATTAAGAGAAATACCATTCAAAAAAACATTAATGGCTGCTACACAGGCATTTGTGGAAGAAAAACACAGGTTATACCAAGAAGAATTAGTCCCTGAGTTTGCCGATAATGGTTTTAGGATTGTCAAAATTGAAGAATTAAATAACGAAGAAACGGAGCATATTTTAGATTACTTCAACCGCACTATTTACCCAATGCTCACGCCGATGGTCTTTGACCATACGCATACGTTTCCGAGTTTATTAGCCAAAACCTTAATATTTGGTGTAGTAACTCGAAGTGAAAATGATTATACAGATTCTGCTAAAACAGAAAGTAGAAAAATTAGTTTTGTACAAATTCCACAAAACTTAAAACGCTTTTACGTATTCGAGCGAGAAGACGAAACTTTATTTGTTCCGATTGAAGATATTATTCGTCACGAAATCTGGAAATTATACAAGAATGTAGAGATTGAAGCGGTGTCATTATTCAGAATAACCCGTAATGGTGATTTTGATGTGGTTGAACACGAAGATTCAGAAACGGATTTTATTGATGAAATCAAGAAAAAAATTAAAGACCGCCGTTTGGGAAGAGTAACTCGGGTAGAAATCGAAACGGGATGTTCAGAATGGATGTTGGAAATGATGATGAAACGCTGGAAATTAGAAAAAAATGGTATTTTTCTCAGTGAGAATCTACTTGATTTTACGGCTTTTTGGCAAATCATCAAACACCCAGAATTCAAGGCAAAACAAGCCG
Source organism: Arcicella sp. (assembly GCA_025454855.1). Classification (GTDB taxonomy): domain Bacteria; phylum Bacteroidota; class Bacteroidia; order Cytophagales; family Spirosomataceae; genus Arcicella. The sequence continues at coordinate 5,279 of JALONS010000145.1, read as the reverse complement.
TTCAACGTTCGCCCGTTCCAGCTTTGGGTTTAAACAGCCCAACACCCGAAAACATTTTTGATTCGATGAAAGCGGGTGATATACTGCTTCACCATCCATACAACAATTTTGAACCCGTTTTGAGGCTTTTGGAGCAGTCGGCAGAAGACCCGCAGGTGTTAGCCATTAAGATTACCCTTTACCGTATTTCCAAAAACTCACGAATTGCCGATGCCCTTCTGCACGCTGCCGAAAACGGTAAACACGTTTCGGTTCTCTTTGAGGTGAAAGCCCGCTTTGACGAAGAAAATAACATTCGTGAAGCCCAACGCCTTTCAAAAGCGGGGTGTTTTGTGATTTACGGAATTCCAGGTTTAAAAACGCACACTAAACTTTTGCAAGTTATTAGAAATGAGGGAGATAGAGTAGTAAGTTACGCTCATTTATCTTCAGGAAATTATAACGAAGATACCGCAAAACTTTATACCGATATTGGACTCTTAACCACCGATGAGGTATTGACAAGGGATATTTCAGAGTTTTTCAACGTCATTACAGGACACTCACAACCTCACTCTTATGAGCGACTCATTACCGCTCCCCGAGATATGCGAAACTGTTTGGTGTCTATGATTAGAAACGAAGCTGAGAATGCCAAAGCGGGTCTGCCAAGTGGTATATGCCTAAAAATCAATTCTTTGCAAGATAAAAAAACCATTGATGAGTTATACAAAGCCTCGCAGGCAGGCGTACCTATCAAGTTGATTGTGAGAGGAATATGTTGTTTGCGTCCGCAACGTAAAGGACTTTCAGATAACATAACGGTTCGGTCTATTGTCGGGGATTTCTTGGAACATACTCGGATTTATTATTTCCATAATAACAATGAACCCAAAGTGTATGGAGGGTCAGCGGATATTATGGTTCGTAGCTTCGACCGCCGAATAGAATCCCTTTTTGAGATATACTCGCACCAAGTAAAACAACAGGCAATTCATATTTTGGATTGGAATATGAAAGACAATGTAAATGCCTACGAAATGCAAGAAGACGGTTCATTCAAGCGTTGTGCCTCACCCACCGAATGCGGAGCAGAACCATTTGATATTCATAAAAAATTCTTCCAAGTAACGCTAAAAGACGTGATGGAAGCTAAACTTTTTGAAGAAGAAGTGATAGAAGAACACCCCGCAGAAGAAAATTTGATGGTTTGAAATAATGAATAAGCACCAACACGAAGCAAATCTCTACGACAAAGTCTTTAAAGAAAATATAGATGCTGTTATTGAAAATTTTATCAAGAAAATACTCAAGATAGAAGTTGAGAAAGCAGAGAAAATTACCTTTAAATTACAACGTACACGAGAAAGAGAAGCAGATTTTTTAAAGAAAATAACCAATAAAAAAGGAGAAAACTTTATTCTACACCTTGAATATCAGACACATAATGAACCAGAAATGGTAAATAGAATGTTGGATTATTGTTCTTTACTCTTGCATAAATACCATCTGCCCATAGAACAATATGTTCTGTATTTAGGAAAAGATAAACCAACAATGCCTACTAAATTGAAGTATAAAAACCTTCAATTTCATTATCATATCATTGATATTAAACAAATTGACTATCAAAATTTCATCAATTCCGAAAGTCCCGAAGAAATATTATTAGCCATTTTAGCAAACTTTAAAGGTGACAATACAGAAACTGTAGTGCGAAAAATAGTTTCACGTTTGGAGCAAACTGTAAATTTATCTTTAGAAAGTGAAAAAATATTTCAGCAGTTGCTAATTTTAGGGAGACTTCGTAATTTAGAAAATCAAATACAAATTATTATGAATGTTATTTCAAAGTACTTAGACATAAAAGATGATTTCCTTTATAAACAAGGAGAGGAAGAAGGAGTTGAAAAAGGTATAGAAAAAGGTATGGAGAAAGGTATGGAAAAAATTATCCTTAATTTCTTAATGAATTCTAAATTAACAGTTGAACAAATTGCTGAATATGCAGGTGTATCACTTACCTATGTGATAGCTATCAAACAGAAAAATAATTTGTAGAATGTAATTGATTAATTGTGGTTAAACTATATTTGGCATAAAGCGGTTTGCTTTATGCCTTTTTAATTTCAAAAAATGAAAAATCTATTTTTATCGTTAATCTTGTTGTTTATGAACAGTTTGGTAAATGCCCAGAACTTTGATTTTGAAGGTCATAGGGGTTGTCGTGGATTGATGCCCGAAAATACAATTCCAGCTTTTAAAAAAGCCCTCGACTTAGGAGTAACTACCTTAGAATTAGACGTTTGTATTTCTAAAGACCATCAAGTGGTGGTATCGCACGAACCTTATATGAATATGCTGTTTTGTTCAAAACCCGATGGTTCGCCCGTAACGAAAGCCGATGAACAAAGGCTTAATCTTTATCAGATGAACTATGATGAAATCAAGCGTTATGATTCGGGTATTCGGGGGAATATTCTATTTCCCGAACAACAAAAAATGGCTACTTACAAGCCCTTGTTGAAAGACATGATTGCCGAATGCGAAGCCTACATAAAAGCAAACAAACTAAAACCTGTTAAGTATAATATCGAAATAAAATCAGAAGAAAAAGAATACGGTATTTCTCAGCCCCAAACGGTAAAAGAATTTTCTGATTTGGTGTATAAAGAGATTATCAACCAAATTCCTCCTGAACGAATAATCCTACAAAGTTTTGACTTCAACGTGCTCAAATATTGGAAATTACAAATAGACACAAAGAAATATAAGCGAGTAATTTTATCAGCATTAGTAGAAAACGAAATGGTTGATCCGAGCTTAGAAAAATTAGGATTTAACCCTGATATTTTTAGCCCTTATTACAAAAATCTCATCCAAAGAAGAGTAGAGATGTGCCATGCCAAAGGAATAAAAGTAGTACCCTGGACGGTGAATAATGTAGAAGATATGGAAAAAATGATTGCTATCGGAGTGGACGGCATAATTTCCGATTACCCAGATAGATTTAAGAAAATATCAAAGAAATAAAGACGCATATTGAGCGAGAAGCGAATGAGTAGCACGGGCTTTAGCCCCTTAGTCTTTTATTTTATTCCCCCAACCACCCATTAAAAATGCTTACTTTCCCAAATGCCAAAATAAATATTGGTTTACACATCACAGAAAAACGCCCAGACGGTTTCCATAATCTTGAATCTTGTTTTTATCCCGTAGGTTGGAGTGATGCTTTGGAAATTTTACCTGCCGAAAAATTATCCTTTAAAAGTACGGGAATTCCCATTCCAGGAAACCCAGACACCAATCTTTGTTTGAAAGCCTATCAGCTTGTTAATCAGGATTTTGACATTCCTCCCGTAATGATTCATCTTCATAAAGCTGTTCCTATTGGTGCGGGGATGGGCGGTGGTTCGGCAGATTGTGCCTTTACGATTAAAACCCTCAATAGCCTTTTTGAGTTACATCTTACAACAGAGCAAATGGAAAATTACGCTCGTCGGTTGGGTAGCGATTGTGCTTTTTTCATCCAAAATCGTCCGCAATATTGTTTTGGGAAGGGAGATGAGTTTGCTGAAATCACCTTGAATTTATCGGGGAAATACATCGTTTTGGTAAACCCCAATATTCATATCTCAACGGCTGAGGCGTACTCGGGTGTGAAGCCTCAAAAAACGGGTATTGATTTAAGAGAAGTTTTACGAAAACCTGTAAATGAATGGCAAAACTTGGTAAAGAACGATTTTGAAAACCATCTCTTACCCAAATATCCCGCTATTGAAACCATTAAAAACCAGTTGTACACACACGGAGCGACTTACGCCAGCATGACGGGGTCAGGTTCAACGGTTTTTGGAATTTTTGAAAACGAAACGGATTTAAAAGAGATTTTCGGTAATTACTCCATTTGGCAAGGAAAACTGTAACCCGAATGTCCAGATTCGGAGGCAAACGTAAATCTACGAATCAAATGATTCGTATTACACTTAATTATGAAACGTAGAGAACCCTTTAAATTTATGCTTCAAATGGCAATCTTCGGCAGTGGATTGTTTTTTTTGGGCTTAATGGCATCGTACCTAAAATTAGCTCGTCCAGATGCTGGTTTTGGCAAGATTGATATTCCCCAAATTTTTTGGGCAAGTACCCTCGTGATGCTCATTAGTAGCCTTACCTTACACTTGGCAAACATCTACTTTAAGCAAGATAAGTACCTGAATTACAGAATTTTGATGGGAATAACGCTATCGTTAGGTTTTATTTTTATCGGAATGCAATTTTGGGGTTGGCGTGAACTTTTTACAGTAAATAGTAGTCCGCAAGTGAGAACGTCCAGAGGGTTTATTTATATTCTTTCAGGACTACACATTTTGCATATTGTGGTGGGGTTGTTCTTTCTTATCAAAATCTTTGTGGAGGCTCTCAAACGTATTTCCTACGTAGAATCATTTATTTATTCCGTAAATCCACCCAACCAGCTAAAAATCAATTTGATTATATTTTATTGGCATTTCGTGGATATTCTCTGGATTATTCTTTTTCTATTTTTACTCTGGCGAAATTGATTTTTCTTGTAAGAAACAGACCATCTAAATTTTTGATTTTCAATCATTCGCTTTTTCGTAGTCACTTAAAATAAAACGGGGTAATTTCTGCCCAATTACCCCGTTTTTATTACTCAAATTTACGCTTAGAAATTACACTAAATCGAAGCGGTCAAGATTCATTACTTTTGTCCAAGCAGCTACAAAATCTTTCACAAACTTATCTTTTCCATCGCTGCATCCGTAAACTTCAGCAATGGCACGAAGTTCTGAATTTGAACCAAAAATCAAATCTACCCGAGTTCACGCCCTTCAAATAAATCTTGGTGAGCCGAAATACTCTTCCAAGTAGTTCCCAAGTCAAGCAAGTTCACGAAGAAATCGTTGGTAAGAGCTTCAGTATTTTTAGTAAATACGCCGTAGTGAGATTTATCGTAATTAGTATTTAGCACACGCATACCGCCTACCAAAGCAGTCATTTCAGGAGCAGTAAGCGTCATTAACTGAGCTTTATCAATCAACATTTCTTCTGCCGAAGTAGTATAATGCCCTTTGGTATAGTTACGGAAACCATCAGCAATTGGCTCTAATACGGCAAACGATTCTACGTCTGTTTGTTCGTCGGTAGCATCCGTACGTCCTGCTGTAAACGGAACGGTAATATCGTATCCAGCATTTTTAGATGCTTTCTCAATTCCTGCACATCCACCTAAAACGATAAGGTCGGCGATTGAAACCTGCTTGCCCGTTGTTTGA
>JALONS010000439.1 GCA_025454855.1 Arcicella sp. | reverse complement strand
TGAAAAATTAGCAGATTGGTATTGCGATATGTTTGGCTACGAAAAATGGTTCAAACATCGAGTCGTCGAACCGCCGAAACCCGTTTGGATGCTCAAAGCCCCCGACGGAACGCTCTTAGAAATCATGCCCAAAGATGATACTTTACGGCAAAACCGAACTACTTGGACACCTGGCTGGTCGCATTTGGCTCTGCGGGTTGAAAATATCGAAGCAGCCATCCTTTTTCTTGATACAAAAGGAATTAAATGGGGTGGAGAAATAATAAACGCCATTGGTGGTGGCAAGGTCAGAAATCTATTTGACCCCGAAGGAAATATGCTTCAAATACTTCAGCGAACTTCGTAAATAACTGATAATCAAACAAAAAACTTATTGTATTTCAAACAAGACCTTTTTTGGGTAAGGGGATTTTATATTCAAATAATACAAAAAAATGGAAAAATTCAAAATAAATGGTATCGACCACCCAGCAGTAGCTGCCGAAAACGTCGAGGTTTTGTCGAACTGGTATTGTGAAGTTTTAGGCTTTGAAGTAGTTTTTAAAGACCCTCGTCCGATATGGCTACTCAAAGCACCTGACGGCGTGATTCTCGAAATTCTGCCTAATGATGGAAATGCTCGCCCTGCTCGAACAAACCTAACCTTAGGTTGGTCGCACGTAGCACTTGGCGTAGATGATATTGAAGCAGGAATTGCTCATTTAGATAATCATAACATCCGTTGGACGAGTGTATTATCACCGAAGGAAATCACACCTTCACGATTAAAACAACAGAAAAACAGCCTTTGCAAAAAGGAGAAGTTCGGCTAAAAATGGCTTACGTAGGCGTTTGCGGCACGGACGTACATATTTATCACGGCAAGATGGATGCACGGGTGAAGCCACCTCAAATCATCGGACATGAAGTTTCGGGGGTGATTGATGAAGTGGGCGAAGGCGTAACCGACTGGAAAGTTGGTGAAAACGTAACGGTTCGCCCCCTAAACCCTGGGGTAGAAATGCCTGCTGATAATGGTTTCAGACACATCGGACAAAACCTTAAATTTATCGGTATAGATTCGGCAGGTGGAATGCAACAATACTGGACTGTACCAGCATTTACGCTTCATAAACTTCCCGAAAATCTTTCACTGCAACTCGGAGCAATGATTGAGCCATTGGCGGTTGCTTGCCACGATGTTCGTTTGGGCGAAGTAGTGTCTGGTGAAAATGCCATCGTGATTGGTGGTGGACCGATTGGCTTATTGGTTGCATTAGTTGCACGACAAAAAGGTGCGAATGTCATGATTTCGGAAGTAAATAAAAACCGCATCGAATTCATCCAATCACTTGATTTTCAAACGGTTAATCCGATGGAACAAGATTTGGTTAAAACGGTTGAAGAATTTACTAATGGAGCAATGGCTGATGTTGTTTTTGAAGTTTCGGGTGTGCAAGCAGGCGTAACAGCGATGACTCAACTACCAAAAGTGCGAGGAAGAATCGTGATGGTGGCGATACACTCAGAGCCCAAAGCCGTTGATTTATTCCGTTTCTTTTGGCGTGAAATCAAATTGATTGGAGCGAGAGTTTACGAACCCGAAGATTTTGACGAAGCCATCGCATTGGCAGCCAGTGGGACTTTACCATTAGACAAAATGATTACGCAAGTATCACCTTTGGAAGATGCAAAAAAGGTTTTTGAAACAATTGACCAAAACCCTGCGGGCATGAAATATTTGTTGGAGATAAACTAAAAATATTGCTTCAAATCATCAATATTTATTTGGCGAACATCAAGAAAGACATTGTGCAAATGGGCAAAATCAGCATCGGTGGAAACCAATTCTAAGCCTAAAAGTGTGGCTGTTGAGGCAATCCATAGGTCATTTTTACCCATGTTTCGTGGAGTATCGAAGTTGTAAGTTGGAAAATTAGGGTTTTTGCGTTGAGAGAATGTATCAATTTCAACGTAGGTAGTAATCAGTTGTTTCGTTACTTCTGTAAATGTGAAAAGGTCAAGGAAAATTTCAAGTTTATCTAACTTTTCTTTACCCCATTTATTTTGTATAGCTATTGACCTTATCTCGGCTTCTGTAATTACAGACGAAAATATTTGCTTATTTTCAGGATTCAAAAACTCCAACAATTCATTCGTTTTGTTTGAACGAACAATACCCAAAATGATATTCGTGTCAAAAATTATATTCATTTTTATTTATCATTTTTTAATTGTTCCATCATGGTGTCCCACTCTTCATCTGTAAAATCAACTATGGGAAGGGGAGTCTCTTTGAGTTTAGCTAACATATTTTCATAAGTTTTACCTATTTTATGAGCAAAGGCAGTAGTACCACCCGCAGCAATAATTTCCTCGGGAGAATAAGACTCGTGAGTCTTGAAAGTATATTTTTGAGGGCTTTCTGATAAAGCATTCACTGGTTTTTCCATGATATTATCTGTTTTGAGTAATTTTTATGAAAATAATTCTTTCCTCAGAACAAATATACACATTTTTAAATTCAAATTATTCTAAAATGAGCATCGTAAATCTCTTCAAATTAGAAGGTAAAATTGCCCTTGTAACGGGTTGTAAAAGAGGTATTGGCAAAGCAATGGCATTGGCATTAGCCGAAGCAGGGGCAGATATAATTGGCGTTTCGGCAACGTTGGAACTGGAAAACAGTGAAATCGAGAAGGAGGTTGTGGCTTTGGGGCGAAAATTTTACGCCTACCAGTGTGACTTCAAAGACCGTTCGGCATTGTATAATTTTATCGGAAAAGTAAAGGCTGAACACTCACAAATTGATATTTTGGTGAATAATGCAGGGAATATCTTGCGTAAACCTGCCGCCGAACACCCAGATGAATATTGGGATGAAATCATTGAAATCAATCTTAATTCGCAGTTTATTTTGGCTCGTGAAATCGGGAAAGATATGGTGGAACGTGGAGCGGGTAAAATCATTTTTACGGCTTCGTTACTCACTTTTCAAGGTGGAATCACCGTGCCAGGTTATGCTTCAAGCAAGGGTGCAATTGGTAGTTTGGTAAAAGCACTCGCCAACGAATGGGCAAGTAAAGGCGTAAACGTCAATGCTGTAGCCCCAGGGTATATCGCCACCGATAACACCGATGCTCTCCGCAAAGATGCCGACAGAAGTGCTTCAATTTTATCGAGAATCCCAGCAGGACGTTGGGGAACCCCCGAAGATTTTAAGGGCATAACTTTGTTTTTGGCTTCTGAAGCCTCAAATTATGTTCATGGCACAATTGTAACGGTTGATGGCGGCTGGATGGGACGATGACAGCACCAAACAAACCCCAAGTCGGCATTTATTATATGCTTTTTGCTTCGGTGTGCATTGCCACCGCAGGAGCATTCAGCAAGGTTTTGAGCCAGCGATTGAGTGCCATGGAAGTGGTCTTTTTCAGAAATATCTTTGGCGTACTGTACGTGCTTTGGCTCGTGTTCAGTACGCCATTGGTGCAAAAAGG
>JALONS010000144.1 GCA_025454855.1 Arcicella sp. | reverse complement strand
ACAAACCGTTGAACCCACCGTTTGCTGACATTTCGCATAATATTGGGTATCAGTAATCGGCGATACAGGCATGGTAACTTCTACATTATCAGCCGTTTGGTACCACTTCAATGCAAATCCTGCACCTGTACAACCCGTAGCGGTAAGCGTTACGGAACTTCCTAAATTGATGCTTGTACCAGTAGCTACTGGAGCGGCAGGGTCAAGAACGGTTACACTCACTACATTACTCTTTTCACTCACAGCCAAAGGACTGGTACCACTAACAAGAATTTCACTACAACGAGCGTAATATTGGGTAGTTGCGGTAGGAGACACAGGCATCGTAACTTCTACATTATCCGCATTTTGATACCATAGTAAGGTAAGGGTCGTTCCTGTACACCCCGTTGCAGTAAGGGTAGCCGACGAACCCTTACAGATGGTAGCTCCAGTAGCTACGGGAGTAGGTGGCAAATCTGGATTATTAATCTTGAGGATAGCTGGCTTACGAATGCTGGTGTTACAAGCAAATCCGTTGCTACATCCACCTTGTGCGCCTACATTCACGTCAGCAGGAATATATTCTGTACCTGTGCCTACTTGCGTTCCGCCTGTAGCCGCCGTCCACCAAGTAATGCTACTCGGGCTGGTATTGCCCGATACATACACGGTAACTGAAAAACTTTGTACGCATAGAGGCTCTCCACCAATACCATCGTAGGGTATCAATGTCCACGTTCCATTGGCTATTTGTTCACTTAATTTTGTTAGACTTTGAGCAGGAGCAAATGTACCCGAAGCAGGGGTTGTACCTATGGCAGTTCCTCCGTCTTCAAAAACTGTGGTAACTACCCCCGCAGGACTTGTCCCTTGTGAATAAGTACCATAATTTAATAAAGAAACCTCCGTATTATTCGGAGATTTTATACTAAATGAAATCTCGTCGTTGTAAGGGATGCCATTGCTACCCGTAGTACCACAATCATTGATTCCACCACCGCCAGCTCTTTTTCGCCACGTGATAGACACTCGGGTTTTCACAATATTACCCGTTAATCCAGAAAAACTAATGGTTGGATTAGCACCACTACTATTTCCGCCATCGTAACCAATCGTTGGACCTGTGTAATTAGCAGTTTGAGGATTATCATAACAGGTAGTACTGGCTTGTAAGCCATTGCCTACGGTGATAGGTGTTCCAAAAGTAATGGTTTTATTAACGGTAGTGGGCGGAGGAACACCGGGATTTTTAATTACTTGTGTAGATTCAGAAGAAGCAGTACAATCAACATTTGTCACATCAACATTATACGACCCTGATTCTTTCACAATTAACGTTGCATTAGTAGCTCCAGTAATATTCACGCTATTTTTCTTCCATTGATAGGTATAACCCGAACCCGTATTCGCATTGAAAATAACAGAATCGCCTTCACAAAAAGTAGTAGGACGGGTAATTGTTACCACCGATGGCGGACAATTTGGATTAATAGTAGCCGCTACTGCCGCATCAGCTTTGATAAGTCCATTTCCTGTTCGATAATCAAAACCTGTATCGAACGAAGGAGTTTGGTCGTCGTCCATATCTACGCAAGAATTTATCAAGGCTGTTTTAATAGCTGCAAATGAAAGCCCTAGATTTCCCTGTAACATCAAAGCGGCTACACCAGCAGCATGAGGAGCGGCGGCTGAAGTACCTGGAAAGTTAGGCTTACCGTCGTTTTCGGGGTCATAACCTGCTATAAAAAATGATGTATTAGCGTTGTCGGGGGCAGTAATAACGGGTTTCAGGCGGTCGTCGGGTGTTGCAAGCCGTACCCCCGAAACCGAAAACATAATGGGTGTTCCTCCTCGGGAAGAATACGATTCTATAACAGGTGGAGTAACCCCAAAAGCAGGAGTTTTATCATAACTGGCTGCACCACAGGTAATATCGCCCGTAGCGTTGTGATGCCCTGTAATCGTTCCTGACTTGATACCTACAATGGTACTCGGGGTGGGTGTCCACGATAATTGACGACTAAAATCAGTGATTTTAATCCGAGTGGGACTCGGTCCTGATTTTTTAGTCACCAAAATATACTTAGTGTTAGTACCACCTACTTGATTGATGAGTTCGTTGGGGTCGCTACCGATATTATTGACAACTCCCTGAGACACTACTGTAAAATTCACATTATCGGTAGTAGTAAGTACATAAATATTCATATCCGAAGCCGACCCTGGTGAGCCATTACCCGCTGATAAATAAGGCTCATCCCACTGAAAACCTAAACGAATCGTTCCACCTACGGGTAATAAATAAATAGGAGCGGCGGCTGTACCAAAATTATGAGCCGTTTGTCCATCATTAAAGGGCTGATAAGTAGAGGCTTGGTACGGAGCTTCGTAAGATTTGTCATTTGAGTTTCCTGCCGATGAAAAATAAACCGCCCCTTTCACGTTCACGGCGTAATCAATTGCCTGAGCAATGATACCATCTTGAAAAATAGGCTCGGCAAAATAAGTAATATCATCATTAATCACTTTACAGCCCGCATCAGCCAAAGCTCTAATACCGTTGGCAAAATCTGGCTGACCATTAAAAGCAGAATAAAAATACAGTTGAGCTCCGGGGGCTACATCGTGTACAATCTCGCACATGGCTCGTCCTTCATCCGACCCTCCACTGCTCAAATCACTCAGCACCACCACTGGCGTAGTAAAACCCGAAGGATTGGTTGTTCCTGGTAATTCGCCTGCCGTAACCCCAGCCGCTGCTCCGTTCAGGTTATTATAACTATCTGACAAAACCCCTACTTTCACTCCTGAACCGTTGAGTCCATACGTACTTCTGGCAATATCTGAACGCTGGGCGGCATCTCCCTGCGACTGTACCACTCCTGCATTGTGAATGGGCTTCAACGAACTTTGAATCCATTGAATATTTTCTGTCTTACCCAACAATGATTTTACTTTCGCTATCTCTACCCAACACGTAATAATATTCTTGTGACGGGCTACAATTTCAAGCTCTAAAGCCACTAATTCTTTGTAAAGAACGTTAGGGTCACCAGCGGTAATAATATCCACTTTGATTTTAGTATTATTAGCCTTTAAGTCATACGATGAAAAACCCGAAAGAGTCAATTCATTCAAGGACTGATTTCTTTCCACCAGATTCACTACCTCTTCAAGTCCTAATTGAAGTTTTGAATTAACATTAGTGGGCAATGGATTAATAATGTTTATTCCCTGAGCAAAACTCTCGAAAATAAAACCAAAAGAAAGAGCTACAATCAGTAACCGCAGGTAAAATGTTTTCATAATGAATGAGATTGGGAAGACGATATTAGTATGGTATGCTGTGCTATACTAAGGTAAGCAATATTTCTAACAAAATGAATGAAGCATTTGCAATATTTACTTTATGGTTTCAAGGTTTCTGTAATTCGCCATTTATTCAAATTATGCAATGTAATTCCTCTTTTGCGTCTCGAAATACGTACTTCAATATTATTTTGTAAGTGTAAGCATTGGAGGTCTTTATTGTACTCCACAATAAATGATGTATTCACTAAGTACCCCCGATGTACCCGAATAAAATGTTCTTGACTTAATAATGCCTCAAAATACCCCAATGTACGTGCATATAGCCTTTGTTTACCATTTTGCAAATGTATAATCGTGTAATTGATGTACCCTTCCAGCATGATGATACTGTGCGTTGGAATGCGAGTTTTCTTTTTCTGATTCACTAACAAAGAGTGAATCTCGGGCGGGATAGGGTTATTTTTCATCTGATTATAGTTTTAGTTTGTTTTGGGGGTATCAGATTGCAACATACAGTCGGAACGCCAAATCATTTTTGGGTGTCAAAGTTATAGAGCTGGGCGTTTCATGGAGGAAAGTTTTTTTGAAATACAAAATTTTATAAAAAATAATGGTTTGTCAATCCATGAAAGTCTGTAATCTTACTAAGTGAAAACCATTAGAGCATTATCAGTAGAAATCTGTATTTTACTACTCAAATTTGGATAAAATAGCGTTCAGTCGGTAATTTGGAAAATGTTCCCTAATTAGCGAATGAGAGGATTTATTGAATGATAAAAAAACGAAGGGATTTATCACACAACCATTTTAATAGAATGTTGCTAAAAGGATTTTGGATAGGATTGCTCATGATTGGCATCTTTGCGGGTTTTGTGAAGGCACAAAACACCCAAGAAGATAGCCTGAAAGTAATACTTTCTGATTTAGCTCAGCAGCCATCATCGTTGGGTAGAGATTCCATGATTATCAAAACTATCACCAAAATATTCATGACGCTACCTTCAAAAGAAATTGCAAAACGTGAATTCTACAATGATTCTCTGAAAGGATTTGCCCCTCGTACTGCGTGGCACAAAGCCGCAGCCTATCAAATGTACATTAGCGGTTTTATGCACACTTTCCGAGGAGAGAACACCTTAGCTTTTAATGATATTGAGCGGGCATTGATAGCATTTAAAAAGTATCAGGATAAGGAATTTTATCAAAATGCTTTTGACCGACTTTCGGTACTGATGTCTCGGAATATGATGATAAAACCCATTGCAAATCCTATCCTCGAAAAGAAATACCTTGGCTATCTCCATGAAAAACTGAAAGACGCATTGGCAATACCCAATAATCCCGATTTGTCAAGTGCTTATGCAGGACTGGGGCAGTTTTATCTGATGAAGAAAGAATATGCCAAAAGCATGAATTATTATCAGCAAGGGCTTTCGCATACCCTCAAACAACCCAATCCTAATTCAGTATTTTATAGTTATCATTCTGAGCTTTTCTTTGCCAAAGGACTTTGTCCGCTGTACCTCAATCCTTCGGATAAACAGGCTATGGCTACCGTAGAGAAAGTTATGAAGGTTTGTCAAACCCAAAAACATAATAATTATGAGAAATATTTATTATTGGTAATGGTTCATTACATGGGTAATTTTTACTGTGAAAATCGACAGTTTCAGAATGCCTTAAAAATGGGATTATTAGGAAAAAACCTTGAGGATTTCCCACAAATGCCTTTTTATCAGTACTTGGTAGATAATGTTTTAGCCAAAGCCTATCGGGGACTTGGTAAACCTTCGGAAGCCCTTGCTTACTTGGAAAAAGTGGATAATTACGAAGAAAAATCTGGGGCAATGGAGCTACGAAGCAACTTGGCTGAATGGCATTTGAAATATTTAGATGAAAAACAAAATGCAACCATCAAAACCCTTGAAAATGAAAAACTCCAAACGCAAGCCAACCGTAACAAGTGGATTCGTAACCTACTGATTTTTATTCTCTTGACTGGGTGTTTATTTTTATTCTATACCCTTAAAACCAACCGAAAACTCCGACAAAAAAATCGACAAATTCAAGAGGCCCTCTTTGAAGGACAAACGATGGAACGTAAACGGATGGCTTCTGAACTGCACGATAATATTGCCAATAAGATTTTAGCCGTCAAAATGAGAATAGAAACCATTGATAGTGAGCATTTTACAGAAAAAGAGAAAGTAAATTTTGCCTCTACTCTACGATACATCGACGAAGTGTATTCGGATGTCAGATTAGTTTCTCATAATCTACTCCCCGAAGAATTAGAAAGTAAAGGTTTAGCGATTGCCGTCGAGAATTTAGTCAAAAAAATCAACCTGATAAACAAAACTAATTTCGACTTGGTAATTAGTCAGAATTTTCCCCGCTTGGCGGTAAGATTTGAGTACGAAATTTATACTATTATTTTCGAGTTGGTGAATAACATTCTTAAACACGCCGAAGCAAACAATGCCATTATTCACCTTACCCAAGAGATGAAAACGGTAAAGCTAATCGTTGAAGACAATGGAAAAGGTGTTGATAATCAGGCGATTAACTCTAATAATTTAGGATTAAAAAGTGTGAGTGCAAGAGTAGAAACGCTGAAAGGACATTTAGAGATTTTGAGCCATGACGGAACGAAAGTAATGATTGAAGTTCCTACTTGATAAGATTTTCATTCTTGGATGATACCATTTTTTAAAGCGTATTTGATAAGCCCAACCGTATTTTTTAATCCTAATTTTTTCAAAATATTATGGCGGTGCGTTTCTACAGTCTTGGGAGCAATAAACAGTTTTTCGGCAATTTCATGAGAAGAAAATTCATTGGTAATGAGCTTGATAATTTCAATTTCACGGTCAGTCAAATGAGTGAGTTCAGGAGCTACTTCATGTTTCAAAAGATTATCCGAAAGTCCCAATCTCATCAATTCAAATACCACCGATTCACTAAAATACCGCTGCCCACTTCTGATGGTTTGAATAGCTTTGAGCAATTCTGTTTTACCCGCTTTCTTCATCATGTACCCCCAAACTCCCACTTGAAAAGCCTCCCGAATCATCTCCGCTTCTTCCGATACCGATAACATCAAAACCTTTATTTGTGGATATTTTTGTCTGAGCTGAACGGTGAGTTCCACGCCCGTCATTTCGGGCATTTTATAATCAGTTACCACTAAATCAACCGAATGTGTTTTCAGAAATTCAAAAACTTCCGCAGGTTTTTTACAATTACCCACCACCTCAACATCGGCAAAGGTATCTATCAACATAGAAAGGCTATCCAAGAAAATCTCGTGGTCATCAACAATGAGTATCTGCATTTTGGGTATTTAAAGAGGGCGTTAATTGGTTATGAGTCAAGACTTTACGAAAATAAAAAATCTATCGTTAAATAACAAACTAAGCCTTTCCGTTTCTGCACCTATCTGAGCAATACTTTACTTCTTCCCAAACTTTTTCCCATTTTTTCCGCCAAGTGAACGGTCTGCCACAAGTAACGCATATTTTAGTGGGTAAGTCTGATTTTTTTCGCATTTTCATATCCTAAAATGTTAATTTTGATGTCTTAAATCAACCAATTGAGATTTGTACTCTTTCGCTTTTCGCAAATCGCTTGTTACTTAATATAAACCAACAATTTCAACGATTGTTAAAGTTAAAAAAATGGAAAATCAATTACCCGTTCGAGCAAATTCTCCCGCTGAAATCTTGAAAGACTTCACCTGTATCATTAATCAACAGGTGCAATGGGGCGATATGGACGCTGCCCAGCACGTTAATAACACGGTTTATTTGCGTTATTTTGAATCGGCTCGAATTGCCTTTTTTGAGCAAATTGGATTCATGGATTTCTCTGGTGATGAAGGAGTTGGACCTATCTTGGCGGAAGCTCACTGTAAATACAAAGCTCCACTCACTTACCCCGATGCTATAAAAATCACGGCACGAATATTGCCCGAAACTATTACGGACTATGGTTTTGTGATGCAACACATCGTTTTTAGTGAAAAATTACAGCGAGTTGCCGCCGAAGGTACTTCCACAATCGTTTGTTATGATTACAAAACCAAAAGAAAAGCCCTGATACCAAGTGAATTACGGTTGAAACTCCTTCCGTAATTTTAAAAACATACTGTCAAGCAAATGAACCGCCATTCATTGATTAGACAGCCTCAGAAATTTCATCTGAGGCTCACATTGTATATCTCATTACTCCTGTCATACGCAGGTTTGTGCTTCTCTACGCAAGCCCAAACGCCCGTTGCTCCCAAAATTATTACGCAGAAAACCATCGGTGGTTCTTTGAACGAAACCCTCCATACTACTTATGGTACATCAGACGGTGGATTTATTTTGGGTGGACAAACATCCTCCGCCAATGGCGATATTCAAGGTACACGACGGGGACTATCGGATGCAATTATCATCAAAACCAACGGAGCGGGTGATATAGAATGGCAAGTGTGGCTGGGAGGCTCTCGTGACGATGTGGCTACGTCTGTGAAAGAAACACCCGACCAAGGATTTATCGTAGAAGGCTATACGGCTTCGACGGATGGGAATTTTACGGCAAATCATGGAGGAACGGATATTTTCGTAACTAAATTATCTAAAACTGGAGCTATTGAATGGACTGTGTGTTTTGGGGGAACGTTAGACGAAAAAAGTAGTGAAATCGTAGTGAGTTCGGAAGGGGGATATTTATTAACGGGCAGTACAAAATCTTACGATGGCGACCTCATCGGAAAATACCCTACCGATGCCGACGCTTGGATTGTGAAAATTACCAATTCGGGGAGTATCCAATGGCAAAGACTCTTCAATGGTATCTACACCGATATTTGTAAGGCTGCCAAACAATTACCCGATAGAAATTACATATTGGTAAGTAATATTGGTAATACCGCTGGAGCGAATCAAAGAGAAGATATTTTTATTACAAAACTTGCTCAAAATGGCAATGTAATAGGGCAATGGAGCTACGGAGGAAGTCGCCAAGACCTCGCCACCAGCCTTGCTATTACACCCGATGGGGGTTTTGTGGTATTAGGAAAAAGTAATTCTAATAACGGAACTCTCACGAGAAATCAAGGGAACTTTGATGTTTGGATACTAAAAATTGGAGCGTCAGGCGTTTTGCAATGGCAAAAAACTTTTGGTGGTACTGAATTTGAAGGAGGCACAACTACCGAATCCTTCGGGAATATCGAACCTACCGACGACGGGGGGTATATTTTTACGAGTAGTACCAATTCTAAAAACGGTGATATTCAAATGCCAACCACTCCGTGGACAGGTACACAAGCCCGTGTGTGGGTGGTAAAACTCAACTGTAAACAAGAAATTCAATGGCAGAAAATATTAGGCGGAAACGCAGGAGATTTTGGTGTTTTTGTTAAAAAACTTTCTGATGAAAACTATTTTATTACCGCTAATACTGCTTCTAATGATGGGGATGTTACCAACAATAAAGGAAGTCAAGACGCTTGGCTTATCAAATTATCCCCTGACCCTAAGCCCAAACCGAATTTAGCCGTTACGGGAACGATACCTTTTTGTGAAGGAAATGCCATTCGACTCAATGGAGACCTCGGTCCAAACTATAATTATCAATGGAAACGTGATGGCATAGACCTCGCTGGAGAAACGACCACTCGCCTAACCGTGAGAATATCTGGCAAATATACGGTGGTGGCTACTCCAAAAGATTGCCCCAAGCCCCAAGTTGATACTTCTGTTACGGTAACGGTGACACCCAAACCTCAACTCGGTTTACCTAAAGACACTACTTTTTGTACCACGCCTACTAAATTGATTGCCAACCAAATTAATGGGGCTGTTTATCAGTGGTCATCAGGAGAAGTGGTTAATGAAATTACGCCCACCAATGCAGGCAAATACGTGCTGAAAGTTAGCGTGGGTGGATGCGAAGTGAAAGACTCAACAAATGTAAAAAGGTCGAGTCCGCCTGTCATTGCGTTAAGTTCTCAAATACAAGAATGTTTTGATGCCAGCACCCCTTATTTACTGAGTGCTGGTACAGATTTATCACTTCGATATCGGTGGTCACCCAACAACGAAACCACTAACACCATCAACATCACACAAGCAGGAACTTACCAAGTAAAAATAACCAATACCGATGGCTGTTCCAGTGAAAAAACCGTTCAGATGATTTTAAGGTGTGTCTCTAAAATTTATGCTCCTACCATTTTTACGCCCAATGCCGATGGTCAAAACGACACATTCAGTATCATAGCCCAAGACGTGGTAGGTTATGAAATAAAGATTTATAACCGTTGGGGAGAATTAATATTCGTAAGCACCTCAGAATCTGAGACTTGGAATGGTCTTTCAAAAGGAGAAAAAGCCCCAGAAGGTAGTTATACTTGGCAATTGACTTATAGAAATGCCAACCAACCCGATAATATACTCACGCACTCTGGAACGGTCATGCTGATACGATAACTTAAGTAGCTCTTTTAAAGAAAAGAGCCGTTGTGAATTGATATTCATCAAGTTAGGGTTCAATTGTGAAATTCCATGAAATTACACATACTCCAATAACCGGATTAATTGTTCTCTTATTGACGTTGTTTACAAATGCTGTTATTCAAAAAAAGTGATTTTTTTCGTAGGACTAAAGCAATAGAATAGGTGAGCATAGTAGGCGACCTTGTATAAGCTTTTGTTTCTCTTTTTAGTGTTGCTAATCTATCTCTAAGCAATGAATTCTGACCGCTGATGAAGCAACGTTTCATTTCGATTGGTTTTTTACCCTTGCCTACTTGATGCCTTCCTTGTGCAATCAGATCTGGATAGACATTGTAATCATCTGTTTAGGAAGTATTTGCTTTTGGCATTGACTCTTAAAATGGCTCAAAAGTTTTTCATCTCGATGTCCTACATAGAACCAAACGAAGTTTAAGGATTCGTAAGTCTATATGCACGAAGAATCTCTTTTTTCACCATGACGAGCATTTTGATATGTCCACATTTGGTCTAATGAACACTCACAAACAGACTTGTGAGCTTTTACCCGCTCTTCTCCAATTTCATAGGCTTGCTTCCCTTTTTTAATCCATTGAAAATAGTATTTTTCTTGATAGCCTTTACTCTGGCTATTGCTCCAAAACTCATGCCCTCACAATACATACTTATAACCTCATTACAAACCGATTAAGGATATTTCATAACACTACCACCTTCTGTAAATCGACGATCGCAACCTTTGCATTTATGTTGTTGCTTGCCATTGGCATAACCATGTTTTATTCCCCAATTAGAACCACACTCTGGGCAGCATTTATCGTGTGTATATTTTCTCGGACGTGACATAAAATTGTATGTTTATCACAACATTACAACACTAAAACTATTTAACAGTATTTGTAAACAACATCAATGGAGTGCAGAACTGGCAGGAGTGTATCAGACCAGTGTTTATACGGGACAATTTGTAACCATTCCAGTTTGGAATATGAGAGTTGCCGTTGCTCGAAAAATCCTGAAAGAGAAAGCCAATTTAAAATTTGGTGTAAGCGATATTTTCTATACCAATCAGGTAGGAGGCGACATCAAAAGTCTGGCAAATTCTACTGCCAGTTGGTACAGCTATTTCGATAGCCGAGTAGCCACCATCGCCTTCGGTTGGCGATTCAACCAAGGGAAATCCTTGAAAGCAAGACCAAGTGGTGGCTCAGAAACAGAGCAAAGTAGGGTGAAGGCTTGATTGAGTTAAACTACAATTTTCATACATTTCGCTTGAAGGTTATCATACTGTTTTATACATTTAATGTTTTTATCAGCAAAATGGTCCTCCGATTTTCTGGTAAAAACATTAATAAAGGTGGGAAATTATGCAACCCATTCTACACATTTTCCAATCTTTAACTCTCTAAATAGTTTTCAAAACTTTAATTTCCGTAATTTTGTGATAATTAAAAATCAGGGTTTTTATTGGTAAACCAGTTAGGATTAAGTTAAAGCCAATAACTAATCACCAAATGCAAGTATGCTAAGAACACATAATAACGGCGAACTCCGCCTCGCTCATGTAAACCAAACCGTAACACTTTGCGGTTGGGTACAACGCACCCGTGACAAAGGGGGTATGATTTGGATAGACCTTCGTGACCGCTACGGTATCACCCAATTAATGCTCGAAGAAGGTAAAACGCCCAAAGAAGTTTTAGATTTAGCTCGTACTTTCGGACGTGAGTTTGTTATCTCAGCAACTGGAACAGTGGTTGAGCGTCTTTCAAAAAATGATAAAATCGCTACAGGAGACATTGAAATTAAAGTTTCTGAAATTACCATCTTGAATCCAGCTAAATTACCTCCATTCCTAATCGAAGATGATACCGACGGTGGAGATGATTTACGTATGAAATATCGCTACCTTGATTTACGTCGTAACCCTGTTCGTGCGAACCTACAATTACGTCATCAAGTAGCTCGTTTTACTCGTGAATATCTTGATAATCAAGAGTTTATTGAAGTTGAAACGCCCGTTTTGATTAAATCAACGCCTGAAGGAGCAAGAGATTTTGTGGTACCTTCACGTATGAACCCAGGAGAATTTTACGCTTTACCACAGTCGCCACAAACGTTCAACCGTGACGAAGATTTACGTGCTGACCGTCAGCCAGAATTTACGCAAATCGACTGCGAAATGTCTTTCATCGAACAAGAAGACGTTTTGAATATGTTTGAGGGATTAATTCGTTACCTTTTTACGAAGGTAAAAGGAATGGATTTGGGCGAAGTATCACGTATGACTTACGCACATGCCATGAAATATTACGGTTCAGACAAACCAGATATTCGTTTTGATATGAAGTTTGTTGAATTGAAAAGCGAAGAAGTTGATTTAGTGTCGGGTAAAGACTTCGCCGTTTTTGATTCTGCCAATACCGTTGTAGGTATTTGTGCAAAAGGTTGTGCAGAATACACTCGCAAGCAAGTTGATGAATTAACGGAATTTGTAAAACGTCCACAAATTGGAGCAAAAGGCTTGATTTATTTCCGTTACAACAATGACGGAACGTTAAAATCATCAGTTGATAAATTTTATTCGGAAGAAGATTTAAAGAAATGGGCTGATGCTTTCGGAGCAGAAAAAGGAGATTTAATTTTAATTCTCCCGGGAGATGGCGACAAAGTTCGTAAGCAATTAAACGAATTACGTTTAGAAATGGGTAATCGTTTGGGACTTCGTGACCCTAAAAAATACGCTGCTCACTGGGTTGTAGATTTCCCATTATTGGAATACGGCGAAGAGGAAGACCGTTGGTTTGCCATGCACCACCCATTCACGAGTCCGAAGCCAGAGGATATTCAATATTTAGAATCTGGAGATTTAGGAAAAATCAGGGCTAATGCTTACGATTTAGTAATCAACGGTGTAGAAGTGGGCGGAGGTTCAATTCGTATTTTCCAAAAAGACTTACAAGCCAGAATGTTTGAAGTTTTAGGATTCTCGGACGAAGAAGCAAAACACCAATTCGGTTTCTTGATGGATGCTTTTGAATACGGAGCTCCACCACACGGAGGTTTAGCATTCGGTTTCGACCGTCTTTGTTCATTATTCGGTGGTTCAGATTCAATCCGTGACTTCATCGCCTTCCCGAAAAACAACTCAGGACGTGACGTAATGATAGATTCACCATCAACCATTGACGACAAGCAATTGAATGAATTGAAAATCAGAACGGTAGTGTAACACAGGAATCTTTCCTGTATGTTGATAGCCCGCAGATGACGCAGATAAAAATCAGCGTTATCTGCGGGCTATTCTTTTTTGCTTAATAAATAAATGTTCAATAACTTGGTTCAAAAAGACAACGACGAGTAACCAAAAACCTACGACCAGACAGGTTTTAGTTTTTTAAAGCGATGCTTTAATAGTTAATTGTCCTTTTTTATTATTTAGATGTTTAAATGTAAAAAGAGCCTTATCAGCGTAAAAATCCCAAATACCATCTTTGATTTTAACTTTACCAGCTTGTAAAGGAATATCTAATTTAATATTTTCATTTCCTTTCGCTTTTTTAAAATAAGATATTTCTATTTTAGCACTATCATCTAACTGTCCCTCAATATTGTATTTAATAAATACGTGATGACTATCATGGTCTTCAATTACAAACGAAGTATCTTTACTGGCATCTACTATGATAGGGTCGTTAGCCTTTTCAGCAAAACATCCTGACAGCAAAAAAAACAGAGAAATGTATTTTTTCATTTGATATTTATTTAGCAATGTCTTTTAAAATGGTACTTTATGAATACAATTTCCTCCTACTGTCCATAACTGCCCATTTTTAGCCATATTGTAAATTTTCATAATTAAATCATTTAATGTACCATTATGTGAATGACCTAAGCTTATACCTATTGCATTATTTAACAAATCCATTTGAGTATCACAGCCATTACCTTGTCCTACTTCGTGGGCATTTGTCAGTAGAGTTGCAATTCCAACTCCAAAATCCTGAGTATGAAGTGCTGCAAAAAGTGTGTGTTTGAAAGCATTAGGATGACTCGTAGGATCAGCAGACCCTAATGTGCCAGGCCACATTCTATCAGTCAATTTTGTGGCAGTCAAGTAATTGCTATAAAATTTAATAATATCACTTGTTCTCAATGTTCTTAAAATATCCATTTCGGCTGAATTCAAATGTTTTGAAGCTTCGCTAAGCAGTTTATCTCTAATCTCATCAATTGTAGCTTCAATAAACTCAGAATCATATTCATAGTTAATTCCTCCACTACCAGTTTCATCAACGGGAGCATCACACATAAGCATTTGAGATGAGTTTGAAAAACTGAATGTTAATGTGACAAAATACCAATTGTTATTATGGTATGCAGATGCTGAAACTGTAACTTCTGGTAAATCAACGTTTCCAAAATCAGCCATTCTTAAATTCTTCTTACTCTCCAGTTTATTTTCTTTGTACTTATACTCTCGTTTACTTTTTTCGTCCAAAGACGAAATTATAACTATACCAGTAAATTTATCACTTTTACCATTATTACTTTTTATTTCTATTTTATAACCTTCTTTTTTACCATCAATTTCAGTCAAATATAACTGCTTCATCTTTGTCTTTCCCTTCTCTTTAAAGTCAATCAATGGCAAAGTCATTAATTTATTAGATGATTTTTCTTGCTTATGACTTTTTGCTTTTTTCCAAAGTTCAAATTCTTGTAACTCATACATATCATCTTCGGCTCCAGCACGTGTATTTGGGTCACTTTCTAAATTGTAATACCAATTTTTAAAGTCTTTAACTTCTTCATTTGAGGGTTTTACACTTTTAGTAAAATTAGTAGAAGCAATTTCTTCAACATTAATACTCTCTCTGCAACTTGATAAAATTACTGGAGTTGCAAATATGCAAATTAAACAGGCTAACTTAATTCTTAATTTCATTTTATTATTGAGTTTTACAGATGAGGTAGAAAACAAAACCGTAGAACATTACTGTTATCTTGTATCCGAGGTACGACCAAACGTCTTATGACAAATCTAAGTTGTTATAAAGCTACTAACTTAAATTTCTTCATTTGCAAATTACTTTCTTGAGTCTTGGTTATTTACGGAAAAAGTTTATTTCAACAAGTGCTAAACATTTAATAATTTCTTTACTTTTGAATTTCTACGTTAAAAAAAATTAGAGCGTATTGCAATACTTCACAAATATAGAAAGCAAAAGTTAGTTTTAACAAATTTAAGATTAAAATAATTATCTATCCCTCGTTGTTTCAAGTCTTTTTTGACTTGGAATAACCCTTTTTATTCCGTGTCTGGTCTCCTGACCAGTCCACTCGAGCGTAAGCAATTTATCAAACGTTAAAATAAATGAATTAACCACAAATACGAAATTCATTATCTTATCCAAGTGTTTGATAGCAAATATTTCTTGGTGAAGTCGCTGTCGCACAATGGCTGGTCGGGAGATACAGCCACAGGACAGAAAATGTATAGAGCGTCTCGCTCATCATCTGCTCATCAGTACAGCCCTCCCTTTGCTTTATTCAAAAATATTCAATAAATTCATTTCTCACGAAGTATTCACTCAATCATTCAGTCTCTCATTCACTCAATGTATCATAAAACATGGAAACGCTAAAATTAGATATTCAGAATCATATTGCCCACGTAACGCTCAATCGTCCTGATAAAATGAATGCCCTTAATCAAACCGCTTGGGATGAAATCACGGAAATTTTTGAATATCTTGATGAAAATTCAGAAGTCAGAGTAATTGTTTTGGAAGGCGGAGAAAGCAAAAACTTCTGTGCAGGCATTGACTTGAGTTTATTGATGTCCGTTTCGCAAAATCATACTAAATGCGAAGGACGAAAAAGAGAAAAACTCCGTAAAGATGTTTTGAAACTACAAGCCCCCATTAACGCCATTGAAAACTGCTCAAAGCCCGTTTTAGCCGCTATCCACGGTGGTTGTATTGGTGGAGGAATCGACTTGGTTTGTGGTTGTGATATGCGTTATTGTACCGACGAAGCCTATTTTACCATTAAAGAAATTGATATGGGCATGGTGGCAGATTTAGGCACATTACAACGACTCCCCAAACTCATTGGCGACGGTCTCGTGCGTGAAATGGCGTACACAGGGCGTAACGTAGGCGGACAAGAAGCCGAAAAAATTGGCATCGTCAATCATTCGTATTCAGATAAAATTACGATGATGGCGGAAGTCATGAAAATTGCCGAAATGATTGCTCAAAAATCTCCATTATCCATCAGAGGAACGAAACATATTTTGCTCCATACTCGTGACCATTCCGTTGCTGATGGACTCAATTACATGGCAACTTGGAATGCGGCGATGTTACTTTCGGCTGATTTGCAAGAGGCTTTTGAAGCAAAAATGGGGAAGCGAGAAGGGAAGTTTGAAGGATAAATGCCATTGTGAAAAATAGCGTAAATGCAATAAAAAACTCTTTGTATAAATTTTAATTAGCCTTAAGATTTATACAAAGAGTTTTTTGTTTAGGCAAACACCTCCTAACGATTAATCATTATTCTTTTGGAGATAGTATAGAAATTATCAGACCTAATTCTAAGCATATATTCGCCCTCGGGTAAATCAGATAAATCGATTTTCTTGACATCATCAAAAAGAGAAACTGAGGCTTTTTTCACCAATGCTCCCAACAAAGTATATACTTCAAGAGTAGAGTTACGCCAGTCAATTTTTGAATCTATGAAAAATACGCCCTTGCTCGGATTCGGGAAGATAGACATTCCATTATCATCGTATAGCTCAAAAGAAAATTCGGACGAAGGTTCGGATGCACAAACTTTCTCTCCGTAAGATAAAGTCTTATAAACGTTTTTGGCTGTCACTCGATACTTACCTGCTTCGTTAATTCTAACGATACTGGCAGTAAGGTCTGGTCTATTCGTTCCATTATATTGCCATTCATAGACATTCGCCTGTGGCTTTTCAATGCCTATGGTATAAGGGCTTAATCTTTGTATTGTTTCTACTTTGGGTGGTAAGGGTTTTACAGAAACAAAAATAGCTCTTGAAAGTCCTGATTTGCAACCATTTACATCCGTCTGGAATCCTCGGTACGAGCCAGTTCTATTCACATTCAGGTTAGAGAAAGTAAACCTGTTCACTACGCCATCTTGCGTCGCTAACCACGTTGGGAAGCCTCCATTCGTGAGAGCCATCTGTAAAATTGTCCCATCTCCCTGACAGAAAACCGTATCACGAGTACTTGATATACTCGGAGCGGGTGGTAAAGTATTCACCCTTATTCTTGTGGCTGCTGATGATTTTGAAATACAGCCGTTTCTATCGACGGTTCTTACAGAATAATCGCCCGCAGTTCTGATGGTAACATCCCGAGCAGTAGAACCTGTATTCCACCGATAGCTCACGGCATCTTGATTAGATGACCTCAATACTACGCTGGTATCAGCACAAAAAGTGGTTGCTCCGTTAGGTACAATACTGGGGGTAGCAGGCAAAGGATTAACTGTAATTTTAATTTCGTCAGATTCATTGGATAAACACCCCTGACTGTTAACGGTCTTTACGGTGTAACTGCCAGTAGCGTTCACTTTTAGGGTACGGCTATTAGTACCATTATTCCATAAATAATTAACCGCATCTTGATTTGACGACTGTAAAACTACATTGGTATCTGCACAAAAAATAGTGTTTCCGTTTGCTGAAATAGTAGGTTTTGGAGGGCCAGGTTTAGCCGTAATGATGGTCGGGTTTGAAAAGTTAGTCTGACAACCAAACTGACTTATCGTTCTTACCGAATAACTACCAGAAGTGGTAACGGTTATTTCCTGACTTCTACTACCATTATTCCATTCGTAAATGACAGCATCATTGGCTTTTAAAATAGCTCTGTTACCTTCACAAAAATCAGTAGCTCCTGTGGCAGTAATGGTTGAAACAGGAATATTACTTCCTGCAAAAGAAATAGCGGGTACTTGGATAACATTTCCATTACCATCTCTGAAACGGGCAAAATATTGTCTTCCACCAGCTACATCAAGGGTAACTCTACGTTGGTTAGAGAATCGTCCATTATTGAAATTCAGTGAGTTATCCGACCACTCATAGTTATTGTATCCATCAGGAAGCGTTACATCTACTCGGTTATCGCCACAATTAAAGGCAATGTCAGGTACGGGCGTAGGAATAAAAGGAGTAGCATTTTGGAAGAAATTATCGTTCATAGCATTACTCCACTCTTCGGCTAATTTCGGTAATTCACCATTAAAATGTACGCCATCTTGTCGCCCAGGATTTTGGATTATGTCAGTAAAAGGTCCTTGAAAAACTTTGGAAGTCTCACGGATAGTAGAACGTTGCCCTTCAAGTACGTTCTCATCAGAAGGAGCAAAAGGTCCTACCACACAACCCGTTGGGCATCTTACCAAAGCAGAGGTCAGGGATACCATCCAAGCAATTTCTTTGCCTGTATCAATTCTTGTACGATTAATAACCATTATCAGCCTCGCCTTGACACCACAATACCGCCCTCACCCCCAATAGCGGAACATAATATTTTAATACATCTGCCATATTTTGATATGGCATTCTGTTCTGATAAACTCCTCCTATATATGGATTAGTCGCTAAACCTCCATTGGCGGTAGTAGCCCAAGCATTCACGGTTGTTCCCTCAAAAGCCACGTTAAAAAACATCACGGGAACGTTTAAACGATTGACAATAAAGTCGCCTAATCGCCCCCAACACCATGCAGATACGCCTCTCGGAGCGATACGGGTATCTTTATCAAGTTTTGAGAATGGAGATAAATTGACATAATCTGTACCGCCAAAAGTCCTATCATTATTAGTGGCATAACAGTTAACTCTATCGTTGGAAGCTCCCAGAGCTTGAGGGCCCAAAACACCTTCGGCATTAGACTGCCCTGCAATGATAAAGACCTCTCCAATACCTACTCTATCCACAGAGGCAATATCCCCAATTATCTGACCGTTCAAACTACCTCTGAGTTCGAGTTTATACCATCCTTGTCGTACTTGTACTGAAACACTAAAATTGCCATTTAAGGGTAGATTTTTAATGGTTGTCCAGTCGGTTGCTTCGCCTTGTCCAGCTTCAACAGGAGTAAATTTTGCTTCAATTTTATCCACCTGTTTTTCATAAGAACCAGCTATGGTAATAGTAGAATACCCAAAGACATTTCTTTGATAAACGGCACGGTTTAGTGGCGATTTAATTTTAATCTGACTAAAAAGTATATGATTAAAACAAACTAAAATTGAAATTAAAGATAAGATTCTTTTAAACGCTATCATGCAATTTTTTGTACTAAATGGGTTAACGAAATGTATGGAGCGTGGTTAGTTATAAGCTAAATTTATAATGATAAATATGAGTGGATAATTTATAAATTAGGATTGATTTGATATGTAACTTTTAAATTAAAACGCTAATTATCAAGGTTTTAATTTTGAAATTACTAATCAAATCAATCATAAATATCCAGAAATATGATACCTCTACTATCTTATAATGCTAATGAGTTTCGATAATTTAAAGGTACTACTTTCAATACCCAAAATGTACGTTCCTTCAGGTAATGCTCTTACATCAAGAGTATATTGTTTGTTAAGAGTCTCTATTTTTCCTTGATACAGTTGTTGTCCAGTAATAGTATATATCGTTACTGAAACTTTATCTAAATCATAGCGACTTTCTAAATTGAATATTCCGTTAGAAGGGTTCGGGAAAACCGATAAACCTTTGTCATCATAAGGGGCAAAATCATACTTCTCACTTTCTGAAGAGAAACAAGTTAAAGGATTATTCGGCGATGACCTTATGGGGTAAACATTTTTACCAATAACCGTATAGCTACCTTTATCAATTACTTTCAAAATAGAATCTTTAGCGATAATAGACTTACCATCTAATTTCCATAAATATTCATCCGCTTTGGCACTCGAACGAGCTACCAAAGTATAGGTAGTTTTCGGAACAATCGTCAATGTTTTCGGATTATCTTTCTTCACAACTTGGATGATATTAGAGGCATTTGACCTACAATTTTTTGTATCTACCACAAAGCCTCTAATCTGTTGGGTTTCTGAAACTCTCAATGTAGCAGAATTATCAGCATTATTGAAAGCATTATTTCTGCTCCACGCAAATCTTGTACTGTTATCGGTAGGGGTTGATACTAACGAAACAGCACCTCCTTCACAAAAAACGGTATCACTTAATGCCCTGATTTGGGGTGCTTTGGGTAGTGGATTGACTACTACAACTATATTATCCGTAGAGTGTTGAGATAAACAAGGAAGCCCCCACGTTTGAAGAGGTAAGTACGATGGTCTGTCCCTCACAAAATTCCGTAGAGCCAGAAGTTGAAATAGTGGGTTTTTCTGGACGAGGTTTGGCTACTAATCTTACTTCTGCTGAATAAGGCGAAGCACAAGCACTTTTATCAATTACCCTTAATCGGTAAGTCCCTTCACGGCTTGCCGCTAAGTTTCTGGTTCTTGGTAAATTAGTAATGGCAGGTGTACTTGTCCATTCATAAATAGGCTCTTCTACTTCGGTTGAGCTTTGAAGCGTTACACTCGTTCCCAAACAGAAGTTTACATCTCCCAAAGCAGTCACAACAGGAGCTTTGGGGGGTGTACTGGCTCTAACAAAAAATTTAGGAATCTGAATGATATTACCATTACTACGGGTAACTCGGGCAGCATATTCTCCTTGTGGTACTTCTACCACTCTTCCTTCTATTTTTCCCCCAGTTCTTGATAAATTATCACCAAACCATTCGTATTTAGTATATCCAGCAGGTAACGACAGTCTAACGGCTGCCGAAGAGATACAATCTAAGGAAATAGAGGGGATAGTATCCGCCATGATAGGTTCAATTATATCAAAAAAGTTTTTATTATCTCTATTTCTATCAGTCAGCGTTCTTACCCATGCCAAAGCCGCATCATCCAAGCCTTTGCCCGTAAAGTGTACACATTGGTCTCTTTCACGAAGCCTTGCTACTTGAATACTATCCGTAAACGGCCCTGCAAACATAGGAGCTAAAGTAGGGTCCACGATAGCTCTGTTTTGAGCCGCCACAATAATTGGCGAAGGTGCTGGTGGCGGTGGAGGGGGGGTAGTCAAACTTTTACAATCTAAGTCTCCAGAATAAGATGTTCTCGAAACTACCCATGCTAATTTATTATTGCCTAAGTCCTGTCTGGTTTTTTTGATTAATCGTTGAATATTATCTAAATAACTGGCTTCGGTTACGGGTAATGGTTTGTTATTACGAGCCGCTGAAAGGTTTAACAAATTCTGAGTTTCGCCTTCCATCCAGAGTACGGCTCTAATGCCCAGATTAATGCCATAATAGCGTAAAACGGAGTTTAGATTAGCATAAGGGTATCCTACTTCGTAGCGGTTAATAGACCCATTGTCAAATTGGAAATCACTCGGAACACCAATGGTTGGGTTTTCAGCACTTTCACGCCATGCTCTTACCGAAGCTCCTGCCCATCCAGTATTAAAAAACATGATAGGTACATTCAATCGGGCTGCTAAGGCATCTCCTACTTTTCCCCAGTAATAAGGTCCAAGTCCAGTCGGACCAATGGCAGCACTCTTACTAAGTTGTGAAAATTCAATGATTGAAAATTGAGATAAGTCTGCTCTATTTTGAAAAGGTAAATTAGTGTAATAAGTTTTAGGACTGATAAAGTTAGCACAGTTCACTCGGTCGTCTGTGGAACCTGTTTCATTAGCTTCTAAGAGTGAGCTACCACCCGCATTTGATTGACCCGAAATGACAAAGACTTCCCCCACACCTACACGGTCAACTTTTGAAGGAACTCCTACTACTTTACCGTCTAAAAGTCCACGAACTTCCATTGAATACCAACCTCCTTTCAAACTAACACTACCTTTGAATAAACCTCCAGTTGGTGAACCTTTCAAAAGAAGCCATCCAGTATCAGTACCTTGACCAACTTTTACGGGGGTAAAACGTACTTGTATTGTATCAACCGCTAATGTATATACACCTGTAACCGTAACAAGAGCTTGATTATTAAAATCTCTTTGGAATACTTGACGTACCACTGGAGAGGAAATAATGATTTGCCCAAACAGAAAATGAGAGGTATTCAGTAGTAAAAATATTAATAATAATTTCTTTAACATATCCACAATATTTTGGAGGTGGGTTAAGTATTTATATACCTATAATAAGACGGATTTATCACCTAAAACGTTGCCTTACTAATCACAAAAACCAAGCCTAAACTTAGAAAAGTCCTACAAAAATACGAAAAGCACCCCATAAACTGAGATGCTTTTCGTATTTTTCTATAAAATCTATCAAACGGTCAAGATTTTAGTAATATCAAGAATCAGAAAAGCAATTAATTAAGAACATTTAAAGTAAATTATTGAATAAGAACAATTTTACTTGTTTTTCATTACTTGCTTTTTTACTAATCATTATTAGTCAGCTATCACGTTAAATTTCACTTTGTGTTTTACTTCTTTGTGTAAATCAAGTGTTGCTGTGTATTCACCTACAAATTTAACTTCTGAATCTAATGCAATTTTCTTTCTGTCAATTTCGAAGCCTTTTTCTTTCAATACTTCTGAAATCTGTGTAGTAGTAACACGACCGAAAATTTTTCCACTTTCACCTACTTTTGCAGGAATATCAAGTGTTAAATCTCCGATTGATTCAGATAATGCCGTAGCATCTAATTTCAATTTTTCGGCTTTGTGAGCTACTTGCTTGATATTTTCAGCAAGGATTTTTTTGTTTGACTCCGTCGCCATTACAGCGAAACCTTGTGGAATCAAATAGTTGCGACCATACCCAGGTTTTACTGCAACTACGTCATTTTTATAACCAAGACCTGCGATGTCAGTCTTTAAGATGATATCCATTTTTTTATATAATTTTAAGGTTAAGGAATCTGAAAAAATATTTCTGATTCGGTGACCCAATAACTATTAACTAATTTCTAATAACTATTTCAAGCCGTCAGCTACGTAAGGCATCAATGCCAAGTGTCTTGCACGTTTGATAGCGGTTGCCACTTTACGTTGGTATTTCAAAGAAGTACCTGTAAGGCGACGAGGAAGGATTTTTCCTTGCTCATTCACCAATTTCAATAAGAAATCTGGGTTTTTGTAGTCAATATATTTAATGCCAGATTTTTTGAAACGGCAATATTTTTTGCGTACTACGCTTTTGTCAATTGGTTCGTTTACTAATGTCATGATTTCAAAAATTAAGTTTGAATGTTCTTACTCTGCTTTTGCTTCGGCTGGTTTTTTTCCGATTAAACCTTTTTGCTTACGCTCGTTATAAGCCACAGCGTGCTTATCCAATACAGTTGTCAAGAAACGGATTACTTTCTCGTCACGCTTGTATTCAAGTTCTAATTTAGCAATTAGCGTACCTTCAGCTTTGAATTCGATGATGTAATAATAACCAGTTTGTTTGTTTTGAATAGGGTACGCCAGCTTACGTATTCCCCATGCGTCTTCATTAATGATTTCCGCATTGTTATCCGTTAGGATTTTTTTAAACTTTTCAACGGTATCCTTTGTCTGCTGTTCTGACAAAACGGGAGTTAAGATGAATACCGTTTCATAATTACGTAATTCCATTATGTATATTGATTTTTAAAATTGGACTGCAAAGGTACGGAGATTGGTTTAAAAAACAAAACCGATTAGAGAAAGTTTTGATTGTCAGGTGATTGACTAACGGTGGTTATAAGTAGGAGTGTGGGTAATGGTTCTCTAATTAACGATTTACGCCTCTTGTGTGGGCGTAAATCGTTAAGGAATGTGATTTTGATAAACTCAATGTACTTTTATAGTTGAGATGTTTTAAATGAAAAGAGTCGCTGTCATATCGCATACGCCTAAATGGTCGAGGCGTATGCAATACACCATTCATAATTATTCCATTTTCACCTTAAATTTTCCATTAGTTAAAATAATAACATCGTTTTTATCTTGTTTTTTGTAGCCGTTTCCTTCGGGGTCAATATCTGAATCATAACCCGTGGCTGAAGTTTTGGCTTTATCTTCCATTTTATTAACAATACGACCTAACCCACCAAAAACCGTAGCCGTAGCTTTTTCTTTCCAGTATGAACCTGCTAATTTTCCACTAAAATTGGCTTCGATTGAGCCATCAGCCGCAATTTTTACTTCAATGGTCTCATCATTATTCTGTGATTTGCCCACGTGATATTCCATGCGGGGTTCACGAATTTCCTCTACGTATTTTACAACGGCTATCCCTTTGTATTTTCCTAAATCTTCTACTTTGCGTTTATTTTCTTTGGTATCGGGTTTGTCGGCATCAACTACCAAATATGTTCCTGCATCAATTGCGGTGCTTTTATCACGATTCCAGTTGTAAAGCCAAATTCTCAAACTTTTATCAGGTTTGATGGCATTGGCGGTAATCCACCAGTAAGCACCAATTTTGATACGGCGAGGTTGTGTGACAAAGTCTTTTCCATCCACGCCCACACTAAACGTATTGTTATTGGCAAGTTGAGCAAAAGAAGTGGTGATTGTCCACAGAAGAAAGATGACTACGAGATAAGATTTCATGGTTTTTCTTTTTAAAGTTGAATGAATCTCAGAAACTTAAAATTATGGATATTCTTACGGATTGTAATACGCCATTTAGTAAAAGTTAGTAAGCGGTGGGTTTGAGCCTTATTCATTGAGAAAAACGCATAAATATCTGTATTTTAACTGTTTACACAGAAGAAAAGCTGTTGTGAGTATGAATAACAAAACTTTGTTTTGAGCTACTTCAGTAATTTCGTACCACTATGAGAAGAATATGCTCAAGATTCATTTTTTGCTAAAAGGAGATTGACCAAACTATTTTTTTACATCTAAATAAACTCAGGAAGATAAATATGAAATTCTATATTTATCTTTAAGTCCACAAATTTTGAATGTAAAGATGAGCCGCTGGGTTTCGTCGTCTTCGGAATACACAATGTTACAAAACTTACAAATCAAAAATTACGCTCTGATTGAGCATTTGGTACTAAGCCCCGACCGAGCTTTGAATATCATCACGGGCGAAACGGGGGCAGGGAAGTCAATTATGTTGGGAGCTATCGGTTTGCTTTTGGGAAACCGTGCCGACACTAAAACGCTCTATAATCCAGATGAAAAATGCGTAATTGAAGGCGAATTCAATATATCGGGTTATATCATCAAGAATATTTTTGAGGAAGAAGAACTCGACTACGAAGAGCATTGCATTATCCGTCGGGAGATTTCTCCGCAGGGCAAAACCCGTGCTTTTGTCAATGATACACCCGTCAATTTAGAAACCCTTCGTAGAGTAACTTCTCAGTTGATGGATGTACATTCACAGCATGATAACTTATTGCTGGGTGCCAATGACTATCAACTTCAAATTGTGGATACATTTGCCCAAAACCATGAACTGCTGGATAAGTACAAGTCTGATTATCAGGACTATAACAAGGCTCATCGGGCGTATGAACAATTACTTAACGATGCCAAAGAAAGTAAAAAAGAGTTTGATTACAACGCTTTTCTCTTAGATGAACTCCAAAAGGCTAAACTCAAAGGTAATGAATTGGATGTTTTAGAACAGGAACTAAACAAACTTGAAAATGCCGAAGAAGTAAAAGCTAAACTCACTACGGCGGCACTGTACTTGAACGCTCCCGACCAATCTATTATCTCATTTTTGGGTGCGGCAGTTGTTAATCTCAACAGTATCAGTAGTTACGGCGAACAATACAGCCAACTCAGAAGTCGCCTGCAAAGTTGTTTGATTGAACTGAAAGATGTAGCCATTGAAATAGAAACCGAAGCCGAAGACGTGGAGTTGGATAATGAAAAAATATCAACACTCCAACAGCGTATCAATTTGATTTATAACCTTTTACAAAAACATCAAGTAAAAACGGATAATGAATTGATGGTTGTTCAAAGTGGTTTAGAGCAAAAAGTGAGTAAAGTTTTGAACATGGACGAAACCCTTGAAAAAGCCAAAGGACAAGTAGAGAAAACCGAACGAACCATGTTGAAATCTGCCGAAGCATTATCAAAATCTCGTTTGGCAGTTTTGCCCGTTATGGAAAAACAAATTGCTGAATTACTGAAAGATTTAGGAATGCCCAATGCCAGTTTGAAAATAGAAAATGAGCCTGTAAAACCCACAACCAACGGCACTAATATCATCAATTTGTTGTTTTCAGCCAATAAAGGGATTAAACCACAGCCCATCAAAAATGTGGCATCAGGCGGTGAATTCAGTCGTTTAATGTTGGCGATAAAGTATATTTTAGCTAATAAAAGAGCCTTACCAACCATTATTTTCGATGAAATTGACACGGGAATTTCGGGTGAAGTGTCTATCAAAGTAGGAAATATGATGCGGGAGATGTCTCGGAGTCATCAATTGATAGCCATTACACATTTACATCAAATTGCGGCACAGGGTTCGGCTCATTATTTTGTTTACAAAGATAATTCTTCTGATAAAACCGTTTCACGCATCAAGAAACTTACTAACGAAGAGAGAGTCATGGAAATAGCCCAAATGATTGGCGGACAAAATCCTTCAAAAGCCATCGTGGATAACGCCCGTGAGATTTTGAGTAAACATTTAATTGAACAAACTAATTATAAATTGGATTTATAAAGAGAAATAGCTTGATTTTAAAACATATTTTTATGAAAAAAATAACATCAACAATACTGATTTTTGCGTCTTTAATGGCTTGTAATAAAGCTGAAGATAAACAAAAGATAATGATTGACGAAGTAATGGCAATTCACGATGAAGTGATGCCCAAAATGGATCAAATCATGTCGTTAAAAAGTAGTTTGGATTCAATAGCGAAGGTTTCCCCCGATTCCCTAAAAGCTCGCCAATTGTATGTGGCTTTAGACTCTGCGGATATAAAAATGATGGATTGGATGGAAAATTATGACTCCGAATCCGTGAAAGGCAAACCAGAAAGTGAAGTAATGAAATACCTCGCCGATGAAAAAGCAAAAATCTCGGATGTAAAAACGCTTACTAACAAGAGTATTGAGGAAGCGAAGGCATTTTTAGGGAAATAGGTTTGATTACACTAAAGAGATTTCTATTAATCTGATTTATGAAAATATTGCGATATATTGCTTGTTATTCCTTACTCATTGCTTGTAATAATTCAGCGAAAAAACTCCCTATTTTAGGTAATCGTGAGGCAGTCTTAAAAACGGTAAATGGTAAGCAAATCACCGATACCCTTTATCATCAAATCCCTGATTTTGAGTTTATTAATCAAGATTCTACCAAGATTTCTCAGAAAGATTTTGCGGGAAAAATCTACGTGGCAGACTTCTTTTTTACCACTTGTCCTACCATTTGCCCCAAGATGAAAACGCAAATGTTAAGAATTTACGAAAAATTCAAGGACAACCCTAAGGTAGGAATTCTTTCGCACTCGATAGACCCCCGCCACGACACGCCCGCAGTACTACGGGAGTTTATGAATAACTTGGGTATCAAGTCGAAAATGTGGCAAATGGTTACGGGAGATAAAGCAAAAATTTACGAAATCGGACAAAAAAGCTACATGGTTTCCGCTGCTGATGACCCCACCGAACCTGGTGGAATTGTACACAGCGGAGCATTTATTTTGGTGGATAAAAATCGCCACATCAGGGGAATTTACGACGGTACAGAACCCGATAAAGTAGATAAATTGATGATAGACATGGAGATTTTATTGAATGAAAAATGAGGTAGTGAATCTTAATAAAACCCAAAATGAAATTATTATCAAAAGGCTTTTTGCTTGTTGCTCAATGCTTATTACTCACCGCTTGTGATAGCCAAGACGAAATAAAACGCAAACAATATTACATTGATGGACAAGCACTGTACAAACTACATTGTG
>JALONS010000143.1 GCA_025454855.1 Arcicella sp. | reverse complement strand
CAAACGGCTGATAATGTAGAAGTTACCATGCCTGTATCGCCGATTACTGATACCCAATATTATGCGAAATGTCAGCAAACGGTGGGTTCAACGGTTTGTTTGAGTGCTAAAAGTAATGATGTAACCGTAACGGTAGTTATTCTATCGGTAACGGTAGTTTACGTAAACATCGCTAATGCCGCTGCTCCTGTACAAAATGGGTCATCTTGGGCAACTGCTTATGGTAATTTACAAACAGCACTTGCCGCCGCACCTGCCAATGCAGAAGTATGGGTAGCCGCAGGAACGTATAAACCAACAACAACTACTAATCGGAATATATCTTTCAATATACCGAGTGGTATCATGCTTTATGGAGGTTTTGCAGGAACAGAATTAAGTCAAAATCAGCGAAATTTTAACACCAACAAAACCATTCTTAGTGGTGAAATTGGGTCGTCTTCGGTAAATGATAACTCTTATCACGTAGTGTTATTCAACGGAGCTAATAATACTACTGTATTAGATGGTTTCGTGGTAAGAAGTGGAAATGCCAATTTGAGTGATGCCCAATCAAATTCTCCTTCATCGTCTGGACTACCGATTTCTGTGAATGATGGTGGAGGTATTGGTTTAGATAATGGCAGTAGCCCCATGATTATTAATTGTACCATTACCCATAATTATGCTGTTAGTGGAGGAGGTTTGTTTGCTGCTAATGGTAGTAATCCAACTGTCAAAAATTGTATGTTTACCAGTAACAAAGCCACATTTGGTGGTGGGGCGTATCATACTGCCAGTAGTCCTACTTACAATAATGTTTTATTTTCGGGAAACAATGCTACTGGGGGGGCTATTTACAACAATAGTGCTAATCCGACCATTACCAATACCACCATTGCGGGAAATGGAGGCTATAACGGGGCTATTTTCAATGCTTCCAGTAGTCCTGTGGTCAAAAACTCTATTCTTTGGGGAAACATAGCTCCTTTCAACGACACCCAATCAATTACTACGTACAGTATCGTTGAAGGTGGCTATAATGGGGTAGGTAATTTGAATATCAATCCTCAATTTATTAATCTGGTTCATTTTGGACTATCCCCAACTCCGTCTGGAAATTATCAACTCACTAACACATCACCTGCTATTGATGCAGGCGACAATGGCTCGATAACCATCACTGATAAAGATTTAATTGATAACCTCAGACGCTACAATGCAGGTATTGTGGACATGGGAGCATATGAATTTCAAGGAAATAGAGTGGGTACAACCATCAAAAGTGTAACATCTGGAAATTGGGAAAATAGTAGTACTTGGAACATCGGTAGAATTCCTTTGGCGGGTGATAACGTGATTATTGACAACAACCACAATGTAACCATCATGAACAGCGGTACTGCCAAAAATGTAGAGGTTAGGAGTAATGCCAAAATTATTTATAATCAATCTCTTAGTAAGTTACAGACAGGTATTTAATGATTCATAAGTTCTCAGAAAGTGTTGATGAGCCATGACGTAAGGGGTAAATAACCGCTTTTGTCACTTCATCAACACTTTTTTATGACCGATACTTGTACAACCTTCTGTAAACCAATCATTTAAAATTTAAAGGTTATTGCATTATTATTTAAGGGATACATCCAAATCCCAAGTTTTTTCGTAAATTTCGGGAATATTTCTTACTCACAGAACCACAGAAAATGAAAGTGAAGATTTACGGATTTGTTGCCTCAATTCTCCTCATTTCCACCGCCGCATACTTGCCCATCCACAATGATGATGATGATTTATTAGAAATTTTCCATCAAATTAACGACGAAGTGTTGGCAAACAGTCGGGCGTATGAAACACTTGGGGATGCCTGTAAAACAATTGGGCATCGCCTAACGGGTAGTGCGAATGGTAAACGTGCCGAAGAATATTCTTTTAACTTACTGAAATCGTATGGTTTTAAAGATGTAAAATATCAACCTTTTCAAGTGGAATCTTGGTCGAGAGACACTGTTACATTGGCTATTGCTCCCAAGAAAAGTGATAATTTCCAAGATGTTGAAGTAGTATCATTGGCAATGACACCCGTAGAAGCCAAAGTTTCAGCCGAAATAGTGGACGTTGGCAATGGTCTTGAGCCTGATTTTCAAGTGGTTAAGGATAAACTAAAAGGGAAAATTGCCTTAGTGAACATTGGTTTGCTACCACCCATTAAAGGCACTCGCAACCTTCACCGTTCAGAAAAAACCGCTTTGGCAATGGAATACGGAGCTGCTGGGGTGATTTTTGTCAATACCGTAAAAGGCAATGTACTATTGACAGGTACGGCATCGGTAACGGGTGGACTCATCGCCATTCCTGCCGTTTGTATTTCTTTAGAAAGTGGTATGCAGATACGGGCTTGGATTAGCGAAGAACCTAATCTTTTGGCTATGATTGACATGAAGAATTTTAGCAAAATGATAAAATCTCGGAATGTGGTGGCTACTATCAAAGGAAGTGAGAAGAAGTACCGAGACGAAAAAATAATCATTGGCGGACACCTCGACTCTTGGGATTTAGCTCACGGTGCTTTGGATAATGGCATTGGTTCATTTTCTATTTTGGATATTGCTCGTACTTTCAAAGCCTTGAATCTAAAACCAAAACGCACTATTGAATTTGTGATGTTCATGGGAGAGGAAGAAGGACTTTTAGGTTCAAAAGCCATGATAGAACGAAGCAAGAGGAATAACTCTCTGGATAAAGTGGTTTTCATGATGAACCTTGATATGGCAAATAATGCCAATGGTTTTAACACTGCTGGACGTGAAGAGATGGTGCCATTATTCACAAAAATGGGAGAACTAATCAAGAAAATTGAGCCTACTTACAAGAATAATATCATCAATCAAGCAGGTTTACACTCAGACCATCAGAGTTTTATGTTGGAAGGAATCCCGACGGCTTCACCCGTTGGGGGGATTGCTCCAGAGGCATTGGGTTGTTATCATGCTAACTGTGATAAATTTAATTTAGTAAAGAAAGACGAAATGCTCAATACGGTTCGCTACACCGCCATGATGTTGTACGGTTTGGCAGAAGCGGAACAAATTCCCGCCAAAAAGTTAGATTTTTATTCAACCCGTGATTTTTTCATTAAACAAAATCTTCGCAAAGAATTAGAATTAGGGCATGAATGGCGTTGGGGCAATACTCAAGAATAAATAGGGGTGGGATTTAGGCATTAGGGTTTTCAGGATGAGAACCAATGTGTAATAATTTGTATTTAGATACCAGTAATTAATTTTTTGATTCGCAACTAAGATACGACGACAACATTTGTATTATCAATTAATTTCTGTCACTTGCTTACTTTCAGATACTTATAACCAGTAACTAAATCCGAACCCCAATTATCAATGGGTTTTTATGAAACAGCTTTTTTGTATTCATGAAGCCCATTTGTTATTTTCATACTAATTACGCAACATTTTTGTTCAATTTTGCGTATGCTTATAGACAGTTATTGTTCTTCCTATCTCTCATCACTGATAGATTTTCTTCACCTCTACATTTTGCAAACTTCATTAAATAAACAGGAGTCATGAAATATATTGTTGTACTCATATTATCGTTTTCCATTACCATTTCTTTTGCTCAACGCAGTGAACTTTACACGGATATTCAGAAGAAGAACTTGGAAAAACTATCGGCTGAATTCTCAAAAAAATACGAAGAAAATTACCAAAAAGCCCGTAAAACAGCCCTTAAACAAGGCTGGAAATTAGAAGGAGATTTAGGCAATGGAAAGTTTTTTAGGCTCAATGGATTGGATGAAACAGGGCATCCATTATACCTTGTGACCGAAAGTAACGGTAATGCTGCGGCAACTACCCGTACCAATCAGTTGTACGCAGGGGGTAGTTTGGGGTTATCATTGAGTGGAAGTAGCGATGCCGTCAAAAATAAACTGGGTATTTGGGATGGCGGTGCCGTATTAAGTACACACAAGGAATTTATAAACAGAGTTACCCAACAGGATAACGTAGTTACCTCCAACATTCACGCAACGCACGTAGCAGGTACATTAGCGGCATCTGGATTGTCAGCTTTAGCAAAGGGAATGGCATTCGGGGCAAATCTGAAGGCTTGGGATTTTAATAATGATATTACCGAAATGACTGCCGCCGCCAAAGATTTGGCAGTTTCTAACCATTCGTATGGTTTTCAGGCAGGATGGGATTTTAATACAAATATCAATCGTTGGGCGTGGTATGGCAATGCCAATGTGAGTCAAACCGAAGATTATAAATTTGGTTTTTATGATACATCCGCCCAGTCATGGGATAGAATTGCGAATAATGCACCGTTTTATCTCATCGTGAAATCGGCGGGAAATAACCGAGATTCAAACGGTCCACCCGCAGGAATATACTACTTTTTCGGAA
This sequence comes from Arcicella sp., assembly GCA_025454855.1. Classification (GTDB taxonomy): domain Bacteria; phylum Bacteroidota; class Bacteroidia; order Cytophagales; family Spirosomataceae; genus Arcicella. Next base: position 8,766 of record JALONS010000143.1, on the reverse strand, counting down.
GTTCAACTACCGATTCCAGTAACGTAACAAGAAGTAAAAATGATGGATACGATATTATTTCTACCACAGGAACTGCCAAAAATATCCTAACCGTAGGAGCTGTTGTGGGGACGAACGGAAACCCGCCCGCCCAACCTTCGGATATAAAAATTTCCAGTTTTAGTAGTTGGGGACCCACCGACGACGGTCGTATTAAACCTGATATTGTAGCCGTTGGTGTCAATCTTTTCTCCACTTCAAATGCCTCTGCGGAAGCATACGCTATTCTGAGTGGTACATCAATGTCTTCGCCGCAGGCGGCTGGAAGTCTTTTACTTTTGCAAGAAGCATACGCCAAACAAAACGATGGACAAATTATGCGTTCTTCTACCTTGAAAGGACTGGTGTTACATACTGCCGAAGATGCTGGAAATGCAGGTCCTGATTACATTTATGGTTGGGGATTACTAAATACTGAAAAAGCCGCTAAGGTTATTCTGAATACTGATAAGTCAAATTCAATCACGGAAAGAACTATTCAAAATGGAGCTACCTTTACCCAAAATATTAAAGCATCGGGCAAGGGAGCTTTAACCGCTACTATCTGTTGGACTGACCCTGAAGCAACCGTTTTTGCCATTTCAGCGGCAAATTTGAATAATAGAACGCCCAAATTGGTAAACGATTTAGACATTAAAATCTCGGACGGAACAAACAATTATCTCCCCTTCATTCTGAACCCTGACAAACCAGATGAGGTAGCTACTCGAGGAGATAATATTAGGGATAACGTAGAACAAATTTTAATTCCAGATGCCGTTCCGGGAAGAACCTACACACTTACCGTAAGCCATAAAGGAACACTCAGAAATAACGCCCAAGATTATGCCCTCATTCTCAGTGGCGTGGGTGGAACGGATTATTGTAGTTCCGTTCCTACAACGGTTCAGGATAATATTGAAAGTGTAAAACTGGCAGGACTTAGCAGTAATTTCAAGGCTTCTACCAATCAGAATATGACTTTGGAGATAGGCTGGAAAGGTTCAACGCCCAAAACTACCAATGTGTACGTTGATTGGAACATCGACGGCGTTTTTGATGAAAATACAGAAAAAGTGGCTACTTCAGAGGCTTTTACAGGGGGGACTTTAACTGCTTCATTCAAAGCTCCTGACGGCATTTTAGCGGGGAACAGAACCCTCATGAGGATTGTGTCAGGTGAAAACCTTACAACTAACGATGTAAAAAGTTGCGGAACGTATAGCAGGGGTATTACCAAAGACTTTCCTATTCAATTTGTTCGTCCAGACGTTGATTTGAGTGTCACTAATTTAGTTAGCCCCGACCCACTCAGTTTTTGTGGAGGAAACGCCAAAACAGTTAGTGTATCCTTGAAAAATGTAGGTAATGCTGTTCAACAAAATATACCTGTTTCAGTAAAAGTCTCCGATAAAAGTGGGGTAATTGCCACGCTGTCAGGTATTTTGACTGAACCGCTATTGCCATTTGCTGAAAATACGCTTCTATTAGCAGGAACATTTAATGCCGTGGTGGGTAATACCTACACTTTTGAAGTAAACGCCAACGTAACTAATGACCAAGACGTAAGTAACAATCTAAAAACATTTACCCGTCAGGTAGTGAGTACAGCCGCACCTACAACCGCCCAAGCAGCAATATGCGAAGGAGCAACTACACTAAACGTAAAATCAGCTGAAACGACTCCCGTTTTATGGTACGATGCCCTTTCAGAAGGTAATTTGCTTTACACGGGCAATACAGGTTCATTTGCTCGTCCTACCAATGCTACACAGGTATTTGCGGGCATTAACGATTTTTCGGGAACAATCGGAATAAAAGATAAATATGTTTTGGGAGGTGGAACGTACTTTGAAAACTTTGGTCCAGAACCTGTCATCGTTACTCAAACGCCCTTAGTCATTGAAAGTGCCAGAGTATATATTGGTACACCTGGAACCATAACATTTAGTATAATAAGGGTTTCAGATGCCACACCTATATCATCTGTAACGCTCAAGGTTGATGCTACCCGTACAACAGCAAATCAAACCCGTAATAGTGGGGGTCAGCTCATTGATGACCCCACAGACCAAGGCATAGTACTACCTTTAAATTTGGTCATTCCAACTGCAGGAACGTATAAACTAAACCAAGATTGTACTGATGGAGCAAGTATTTATCGGAGTAACCTGAACGCTGGCAGTACTACCACAGGCACAGAAATAAAAGGACATCCTTTTACTATTCCTAATGTAATGACTATCACGGGGGCATTATTTAATGGAAGCCTCATCAAGACAGGATATTATTATACTTATGATATGAAAGTACGCTCATTGGGTTGCCCAAGTGCAAGGCTTGCTGTACCCATCACCACACAAACCCTTCCCAAAATAAGCGTTTCTCCTGCTGATAGATTAACTATTTGTGAAAATCTTACAAAAGATTTAACCGCCAGTGCTGGTAATAATTTTACCTATCAGTGGATTAAAGATGGCGTAGATTTATCAGGAGCTACCACCGCAACTTATAAAGTAAGTACCGCAGGAAATTATAGTGTAAGAGTTACCGAAAACGGACTTTGTGCTGCTACATCATCACCAGTAGTAGCCAGTATTATAAAGCCCGTTGTACCACAAATTACTTGGAATGGAAATACCCTAAGTATTTCTACGGGAACAAACCCCACTTGGTATGTAGATGGTATTATTGTAAATGGAGCTACTCAGAATACAGTAACGCCTATAAAATCAGGACTTTATACGGTGAAATCTACGGATGTAAATGGATGCGAATCTTTCTCGAATGGCTACAACCTAACCATCACAGCGGTGGAAGAAGAGGTAATTTCAGAGGAGGTAGCTAAGATTTTTCCAAATCCAGCTACGGATAAAATTAAGGTAGAATACCGTACTCCCGAACGCCCCAATAATATACAGGTAGAAATCGTGAATGTGTTAGGAATGACTTTAGTTAGTAAAAATCTAACGAGACAAAACAATATTTATGTTGCCGAATTGGATGTAACCAAACAAATACAAGGTAGGTATTTTGTCAGAATCATAGCAGGGAATACCATTAAAGTAGTTCCGTTTGTAGTACTCGGAAGGTAATTTTAAAAAATACGGAAGTCGTTATTTGGAACGACTTCCGCAAAACATACTTTTATCTTTAAAATAATTCTCCTGCTCGGTATTTAGGTACAATACCAAGATGTACATAAGCCTTTTCAGTGGCTTCTCGTCCACGGGAAGTTCGTTTCAAAAAACCTTCTTGAATCAAAAATGGCTCATAAACTTCCTCAATCGTTTCGGCTTCTTCACCACAAGCGGTAGCAATCGTTGATAAACCAACGGGACCTCCCTTGAACTTTTCAACGATAGTTGTCAAGATGCGAATGTCCATTTCATCTAAGCCGTTTTTATCAACGTCTAAGGCTAAAAGTGCCATTTCGGCAATTTCAACGGTGATGCGTCCATTCCCTTTTACCTGAGCAAAATCACGGGTTCTTCTCAACAAATTATTAGCAATACGGGGTGTACCTCTACTTCTGCGGGCTATTTCAAAAGCTCCCTCGTAGTCGATGGGTGTTTTCAAAATTTCGCATGAGCGTTTCACGATGGAAGTCAATAATTTTGCGTCGTAGTATTCCAAACGACAATTAATACCAAACCTCGCCCGTAACGGAGAGGTAAGCATTCCCGCACGGGTAGTTGCTCCGATGAGCGTAAAGGGATTCAATGAGATTTGTACGCTTCGTGCATTCGGACCAGAATCCAGGAGAATATCAATTTTATAATCTTCCATTGCTGAATACAAATACTCTTCTACGATAGGGTTCAAGCGGTGAATTTCATCGATGAATAATACATCGTAAGGCTGAAGATTGGTAAGTAAACCTGCCAAATCGGAAGGTTTATCCAATACTGGTCCAGATGTGATTTTGATATTGGCTTTCAATTCATTGGCTACGATATTCGAGAGCGTCGTTTTTCCTAAACCTGGAGGGCCGTGCAGAAGCACGTGGTCGAGGGCTTCTTCCCGCTGGCGAGCCGCCGTTACAAAGATTTTCAGGTTTTCTAATATTTTATCTTGCCCCGTAAAATCATCAAAAGATAACGGGCGTAAGGCTTTTTCTATTTCCTTTTCAACGGCAGAAAGACTTTCGTGATTGCCTTTCAAATAATCTTCTCGCATGAATACAATGATTGAGTGAATGAGTGATTTAGTGAATAAGATTCAAAAACTCACATAATTACATTACTCAAAAATACGTAAATTTGGGCAATACTGAAAGTCAAATTTGTCTCATCGCTCGTTACTCATCACTCATCGCTGAATATTCCAATCTTTTTGCTTTAATTTGTACTATTAATTCTTTCTAAAAACCAAAACCACATAAAAAATGACTTCAGAATTGTTAGGTGAATTTGTCGGTACTGCCGTTTTGATTTATTTAGGCAATGGCGTTGTTGCCAATGTATTACTCAAAGGTTCAAAAGGTGAAAGTAGTGGTTGGATAGTTATTACAGCAGGTTGGGCATTTGCCGTAACGATAGCTATTTTTGTTTCCACACAATTTGGTAGCCCAGCGGCTCATCTCAATCCAGTGGTAACGGTAGCAGAAGGCGTAAAAACTGGTGAATGGGCTAATGCAGCGGCATTTATCATAGCCCAAATGTTAGGAGCAATCATGGGTTCAACACTGGTTTGGCTACAATATTTACCGCATTGGGCAATCACTGAAGACAAAGGATTAAAATTAGCTTGTTTTAGTACAGCCCCAGCGGTGCGTAGTGTTGTACCGAATTTCATCTCTGAGTTTATTGCTACGACTTTATTAGTGATTGTTTTAGGTTCATTTGGTTCGGTAGAAAACGGACTCGGACCCTTCAAAGTAGGCATCTTAGTTTGGGCAGTTGGTTTATCGTTGGGTGGTGCAACGGGCTATGCTATTAATCCAGCCCGAGATTTAGGACCAAGAATAGCTCATGCCATTTTACCAATTTCTGGGAAAGGCTCATCCGACTGGTCTTATTCTTGGATTCCAGTGGCGGGTCCCATCGCAGGTGCGGTTGTGGGAGCTTTAATTCTGAAGATGATTTAATTTTTTAGAGAATGAATTTTAGAGAACAGATGATAGATTTTAGAGAGTAGTAAAATGGTTAATGAAATTATCATTAGATGATGTTGAAGAATTATCTGATATTTCGTAGGGGCTTATAGCATACGCCAGTATTCTGACTATTTGGGCGTATGCTATACGCCCCTACGTAATAATGTGAACTCTGATACAACCATTTTAAATAAGTCCTTCTATAATCCGCATTACTTTTTCAAGCCCTTCGGCATCTATTTCAGAGAAATCGTTTAGCTTATCAGAATCTACGTCGAGTACCAAAAAAACATCGCCATTTTTATCAAAAGCAGGTAATACAATTTCTGATTTTGAAGCTGAAGAGCAGGCTATATGCCCAGGGAATTGCTCTACATCGGGTACAATGACTACTTCTTTGGTAGTGTAGCAATGTCCACAAACGCCTTTGTTGAAATTGATACGAGTACAGGCGATAGGTCCTTGAAAAGGTCCTAATACCAGTTGGTTATCTCTTTTCAAATAAAAACCGACCCAAAAGAAATGGAAGGCTTCCTTGAGAGCTGCCGCTATATTGGCGAGATTCGCCGTCAAATCAGGTTCTCCAGTTGTTAAAGCCTCAATTTGGGGAGTTAGACTCTGATAAATTTCTTTTCTATCGGTGGTTGAAGGAATTATTAAACTCTCTGCCATTTTTTATTTTAGCCTTATTATACTGTGCGAAAAGTAATGCTAATTCCACTCCTTACTTTTCTTGTCTTGATACAAGAAAAGTAACAAAAGAAAATCAAGAAATTCCGAAACTCGCCTACGGCTCAAACAGCGGAATTTCAAAAAAGGCTTACGCATACTTTTTAAATAACTGATAATCAATTATTTGCAAAAATCAAACATACTCTGAGTCTCAACGGAAGTCGTCGTTCAAAACGACGACTTCCGTAAAATACGCATCAAATCTTTAAAATTGGTATAATTTTGCGAAAGAGAGTACGCATAAATATCTGAAAATCAAACGTTTATGTGTCTGCTCTTTTGCAAACCTAAATCGGTTGGATATATTTAATGAATGAGTGAATTAGAAATTAGCAAATCTTTTTATTCGAGTATCGAATATCGAACATCAAACATCGCATCCAAAACTAAGCGGTTACCGTCTGGAAATACCTTTTCACCCAAGAGTTGATAGCCGAAACTTGCCAAGCATTTTTAAACTCACCCATATTTGGCACTAAATTATTGAAAATAAGGGTTTCAGGGGTTAGTATCCCTTCTGCTACTAAAGTCTTGATTTTCAGCATCTCAACCGTTTTGATTTCGTTATCTTGAACAAAAGCAACGGAACGGTCAAAAAAATCAATGTTCATATCCGCTCCTAAATCTTTGAGCCAACGAGTAGAGGCATCAATCGAACATCCCGAAGCCTGATTCTGCATTTCGTCCACGGCTACCACCACGAAACGGTTATGTAAAACTTGTATAGCCCCCACCAACGCCGCACCATGTGCCGCCCATTGATTTACTTGATTTTCAAGATGTTGCTGAATGAAATCTACTTCGGTTTCACTCAAATTTTTATTAGCTTGATACACCCAAATTCGGGCATAATCAGGCATTTCATCGAAAGGAATTAACATATTTATTGTTATTGTTTGGTTTAGACTGAACGAAAAATTAAACCTGATAGTTCGGTTTTTATTGAGTGATTTAGTTAGTTGTGATTTAGTGATTTTTATTGAGTGAGTTGTGAATCAGTGATTGTTTATTTCCTTTTTCGCAAATCGCTTTTCGCTCAGTATAGTGCTAATTCACTCAATCACAACTCACTAATTCACAAATAATTACTCTTCCCAATCAAAGCTACGAGCTACGGCTTTTTTCCAGAAATGATATAATTTATTTCTTTTATCCGATTCCATCTGGGGTTTCCAAGTGTGGGCAATGCCCCAATTTTGTTTCAAATCTTCTAAATCTTGCCAATAACCTACCGCTAAACCTGCCGCATAAGCAGCTCCGAGAGCAGTAGTTTCTATCATGGCGGGACAAACTACGGGTACTTCTACCATATCCGACTGAAACTGCATCAAGGTTTGGTTCACTACCATTCCACCATCAACTCTTAACGAAGAAATTTCAATGTCCGAATCCTTTTCCATGGCTTCCAAAACTTCTAAGGTTTGATATGCAGTGGCTTCCAGAGCTGCTCGGGCAATGTGAGATTTATTGACATAACGAGTTAGTCCTGCGATGACTCCACGAGCATCGGATTTCCAGTAAGGGGCGTACAAGCCCGAAAAAGCGGGAACAAAATAACATCCACCGTTATCTTCCACACTATTTGCTAAGGTTTCAATATCTGAACTCTTTTCAATAATTCCCAAATTATCACGAAGCCATTGTACCAACGCCCCCGTAATGGCAACCGAACCCTCTAAGGCATAATTAACAGGTTGATTTCCAAACTGATAGGCAACCGTAGTGAGTAGTCCGTAATTGGAAGGGGTAATTTTTGTTCCTGTATTCATCAACATAAAACAACCCGTTCCGTAAGTATTTTTGGCTTCTCCTTGTGCAAAACAGGTTTGTCCCACCAGAGCCGCCTGTTGGTCGCCTAAGTCGCCTGCTACGGGTACGCCAGCCAGTACACCACGAGCAGTTCCGTAGATTTCACTACTCGATTTAATTTCGGGTAACATGACTTTTGGGATATTCAGAGTGTTCAGAATGCTATCATCCCAAGCCATCGTTTGTAAATTCATCAATTGAGTACGGCTGGCATTGGTTACGTCTGTGATGTGGATTCCACCATCAACTCCGCCCGTCAAGTGCCAAATAATGAAGGTATCCATATTACCAAAAATAGCATCGCCTTTTTCAGCGTCAGCTCGTAAGCCTTCTACATTTTCTAATAACCATACGATTTTTAAACCACTGAAATACGTTGCTAAAGGTAGTCCTGTGGCGGCTCTGAAACGGTCTGCTCCGCCATCTTTTGCCAATTCTGTTACCATATTTCCTACCCGAGTATCCTGCCAAACAAGAGCATTGTAGTAGGGTTTTCCCGTGTGACGATTCCAAACTACGGTTGTTTCACGCTGATTGGTAATGCCCACCGCCGCAATATCAGAAATGGAAAGATTAGCTTTGCCTAATGCCAAACCAATGACTTCTTGGGTATTTTGCCAGATTTCATCCGTATCGTGTTCTACCCAACCCGCCTGTGGGTAAATCTGAGCGTGTTCTTTTTGTCCGACAGAAATTTGATTTCCTTGTTTGTCAAAAATAATAAAGCGAGTGCTGGTTGTGCCTTGGTCAATTGAGCCGATGTACATGAAACTAAGTTTTAAATTGAAAGATTCGTAAAGATATAAAATATCATTAAGGCAAGATAATTTATGAAGATAAGTTGCAAAAAGATGATTTATCCCAATCTGCCAAATGCAATCCTCCATTTATCATCAATCAATTTAGGTTTGAAAAGAGGCATCAGATGAATTGTTGATTTTTAGCCATTTACTTATTCGCTTATTGTATTTTCGATATTTGCCTTTCTCCTTAAATCTGTAAAAAAGAATGTAAGAAGATGTTTAAAATTTAGTTTTTAATTAAAAAGGGAATCGGTTTGTTATCTTATAAACGACGAAATTTATTAGATATGCAAACTTGTTACGAAG
>JALONS010000142.1 GCA_025454855.1 Arcicella sp. | reverse complement strand
GATTTTCCTGTGCTTTGTACAAACTCGGTAACGCAAAGTTTTGTCCCATACTAAGAGTAATATCGTTTCCTGTAAATACTTGAGTGCGTCCGTACTGAATATCGAATGACGTTTTGGGAAGGTCACGAGCTGTTTTGGTAAGCGTCTGACTATTAGCTATTTCCAAACTTGAAATCTTGATATTCTTATTATTCTCAAGGGCTTTTTCTATGCAGTTATTCAAGGTAAACGTTTGGGCATTTGTTGTTAAGGATAACATCAAAAAAAGCGTTATCAAACTGGCAATTTTACTCATTTTAACGCTTTCTATACTCTTTCCCCACAGATAAATAATGGGTAAAACAATGAGGGTCAATAACGTTGCAGAGATTAAGCCGCCTATCACCACGGTTGCTAAGGGACGTTGTACTTCTGCCCCCGCCGACTGGCTAAGTGCCATCGGTAAAAAGCCTAACGAGGCTACCAGTGCAGTCATCATGACGGGACGAAAACGATTTTTTGTACTTTCCATAATACGCTGTTTGAGGTCGGTGATACCTTGTTTTTCCAATAAATTAAACTGAGAAATAAGCACAATTCCATTGAGAACCGCTACCCCAAACAAGGCAATAAATCCAATACCCGCCGATACCGAAAAAGGCATATCCCGAAGCCAAAGAGCCAAAATTCCTCCGATAGCCGACAGTGGAATAGCTACGAATACCATCAAAGCCTCTGAAAATGAACTAAATGTAAAATATAGCAACACAAAAATCAGGAGTAATGCCACGGGTACTGCAATAGAAAGGCGGTCTTTGGCGGCTTTTAAATTCTCAAAAGCTCCTCCGTAACTGATGGTATAACCAACGGGAAGCGTAAATTTTTCATCCACCACTTGCTGAATTTCATTGACTAAACTTTCCACATCTCGGTTGCGGACGTTGATACCAACCGAAATCCGACGGCGAGTATTTTCTCTCACAATTTCAGAAGGGGTGTCCTGGTAGGCTATGCTTGCTACTTCGGCAAAAGGAATTTTTCCTCCGTTGGGAAGGTCTAAATACAAATCTCTAATTTGTTGAATATCTTGCCGATACGCTGAATCAAGGCGAACGACCAAATCAAATTTCTTTTCACCTTCGTAAATGACTCCTGCTTGCTCACCCGCAAAAGCCGTTTTTAGCAGTGTATTCAAATCATGGATTTTCAGCCCGTACTGAGCGATTTTTTGTCGGTCATAAGTCACTACCATTTGCGGTATTCCCTCAATTTGCTGTACTTTCAAATTGGCAATTCCTTCAATTTTATGAATTTTCTTGGCTAACTCTTGGGCTTTTGCGTACAGAATGTCCAAATCATCGCCGTAAATTTTGATGGCAATGTCAGATTTCACCCCTGCAATTAATTCATTAAAACGCATCTGGATTGGTTGAGTAAATTCAAAATTTACCCCTGGTAAAACCTTGAGCGTTTCGCTCATTTTATCGGCTAATTCGTCCATCGTTTCGGCTTTTTTCCATTCAGAAGATTCTTTCAAAATAATGATTAAATCGCAGGAATTAACGCCCATAGGGTCGGTAGGAATTTCGGAAGAACCAATCCGAGAAACAATTTGAGCCACTTCGTCAGGATATTCACGCAACAAGATTTTTTGGGCTTCGGTATTCATTTTAATGCTTTGCGAAAGCGATGCGTTGGTGTGTAGTAACGTTTCTACGGCAAAATCGCCTTCGTTGAGTTCGGGAATAAACTCACCTCCTAATCTACTGAAAACCAACAAACTAAGCATAAAAAGTACACCTGAAAGCCCGAGAACTACCATTTTATTGAGCTGTAAAGCCTTGCGAATAACAGGCTGATAACCTCGATAGAGAAAATCCATAATATTATCAGCAATATTCTTTTTGAACGATATTTTTTTGCCCAAACACAAAGCCGTCATCATGGGTACGTAGGTGAGTGATAGTACCAAAGCTCCAAAAATAGCGAAGCTAACGGTTTCTGCCATAGGGCGAAACATTTTGCCTTCGATACCCGTCAATGCCAAAATGGGCAGATAGACAATCAGGATTATGATTTCACCAAAAGCGGCTGATTTTCTGATGGTTACGGTTGATTGAAAAACGGATTCGTTCATCTCTGCCTGTGATAATTGCATGGTCTGAGTTTCAGGTTTTGCATTTTCATCAGACTGATGGCTAATCGCTAATTGCCGACTACCAATGGCTAATTGATGGATAACCGCCTCAACGATAATGACGGCACCGTCCACAATTAAGCCAAAATCAATTGCTCCGAGCGACATTAAATTGGCGGATACGCCAAAAAGTCGCATCATCGCAAACGAAAAAAGCAAACAGAGCGGAATCACAGAAGCCACAACCAAACCCGCTCGGAGATTACCCAAAAGCAGCACTAAAATAAAAACGACAATGAGTCCACCTTCCAGTAAATTCTTTTTTACGGTACTGATAGCTTTATCAATGAGTTTACTGCGGTCGATGAAAGGAACGATTTTCACGCCTTCGGGAAGTGATTTTTGAATCTCATTAATTCTTTTCTTGACATCTACCACCACATTATTGGCTGATTCTCCTTTTAATAATAACACAACTCCCCCAACGGTTTCGCCTTCACCGTTACGGGTCATTGCTCCGTACCTAACAGCGTGTCCGAATTTTACCGTTGCCACGTCTCGTACCAAAACTGGCACGCCTCCTCTGTTAGTAACTACCACATTTTCAAGGTCTTGCAAATTGGTGATTACTCCTTCCGAACGAATAAAATAAGCATCCGTACCCTTTTCGATGTAACTTCCTCCCGAATTGGCGTTATTCTCTTGCAGTGCTTTGAATACTTCTGCTATGCCCAAATTCATGGCTCGGAGCTGTTCGGGATTAATAGAAACTTCATATTGTTTTAGCTTACCACCAAACGAACTTACTTCTACCACACCTTTAATGCCCAATAGCTGACGTTTCACAATCCAGTCTTGTATGGTGCGTAAATCGCTTAAAGAATATTTAGCTTTGAATTTTTCATCAACTACCAAAGTATATTGATAAAATTCGCCCAAACCCGTAGTGATAGGTGCCATTTCAGGGCGACCAGCCCCTGCCATTAAGTTGGGTTCAGCTTCACGAAGTTTTTCAGAGATTTGTTGCCGAGCTTTTTCAATCGGAACATCATCTTCAAAAACTACCGTAATAACAGATAATCCCATACGAGCAAATGAACGAATCTCCTTCGTATTCGGAACTGTCCGAAGGGAAAGTTCAAGTGGAGCGGTGACATATTTTTCAACTTCAGTTGCCGCTAAAGCAGGAGATTGTGTAATAATTTGTACCTGATTAGAAGTAATATCGGGCAAGGCATCAACGGTTAGTTGAGTTACGGAGTAACCTCCCCACCCTACCAAAGCAGCCGTTAAAGCAATGATAATCAGTTTATTGTATATACTGAATCGAATGATGGAATCTATCATTTTAGGAAAATCTGTCAATGAGTGAAAGATAAAACTTAGTTAGACACGCTCATTAAGTCGTACTTGTTTACGTACAGCTTAAAAGCCCATAACTAATTTTTACTAATACAAAAAGGGAGAGAATCAACAAGCTCTTGGAGGGTTGAGCAAGGTACGAGAAAGAGAAAAATGATAAAGATTTTGCCAAACAAAATTTGGTTCAGGATACGATTGCAGCACCGTCATTAGTGATACAATAGGGCTTCTGAAAACGGGTTCACAATACGTGATAGCTGAATTATGAGAATCTAAATGAGGTAAATTTGAATGTGAGTGCTTTGCTGTTTTGGTATGCTTTGAGGATGAAGAATAGTGCATCACTAAAAAATCTATAAAACTAAGCCCCTGATTTTCAGCAACTACGTGTTCTTGATAGTGTTTTACTAATTCCCCAACTTTAGCCCACTGTGCTGCATCTACTTTCGGAAAAAGACTTCCAAGCAGTATCTGCAAACTCAGTAATATGGCAGTAATTTGTTTCACGGTGTAAATGTATAAAAATGATTTTGATTTTCAGCCATAAGAAAAGCCGAAACTAAAAATTTCGGCTTTTGCTTTATTACACCAATATGAAAATCCGTTTGGACTTTCTCCCTGCCGTAGCAGAGAGGAAACCCTTTATGTGGAGTTTTTCGGTGTTCTGTTTTCGTTATTTGATGTTTGGTTTTTTCTTCTATGTTCTGTTTTTGATGCAACTGTCACTCCATTCGATTATCGAACATCGAATCACGAACATCGAAACTAATATGGTTTTATTACTTTCCATTCATGCAGGGCTTTATCGTAAGCTAAGTGTTCATCGGGCCATTCTACATAATGTTTCATCGGAATTTGTTTATCCAAATTCCCATTTTTTATCAACTCTTGAAATAAATATTGTCCTCGCTCTTTTACTACTTCTTCTTTTAAATGTGGTGTATTAGCCACTTCTTCAAAGTCTTGTGGCATCAATGAGTTCGCTTCTAACTTAAATTTTCCCAATACGCCTCTTTTGTATTCGGTACTTGCTCCTACGGGACGAATCAAAAAGAAATAATGCCATCCGTCTGGTGCTTGGTAATAATTTTGGAAATTAAATTTTGTAATATTTTTTGTGTAAAAACTTCTGAATTGGGGTTGGAATTTAGTTTCTCGGGTAGCACTTGGTGCAAGCGTGTAGATGTACGTAATTACATTAACAAGTAAGGTATCTTGCTCATTTTCAGCAAAATAATCACTAATTTTATATTTATGGGATTGGCACGAGCAGAAAGAAAGAAATATCAAAAAGCCTAAAAATCTATTTTTCATCTGATTATAATGTTCAGTTATTTTCAATTGTATCAGATGGAACGCCCAATCCTTTCTTTGGGTGTCAAGGTTTTTTGACATGGACGTTTCATATTGGTAATTTCAATGTTTTTTCAAGATTCGATGCTCAGTTTTTGATTAAAAACCGAGCATCGAACTTTGATTTTTTACTTCAAATAAGTAAGCGTTTGTGGATTAAATTCAGACCAACCCGCTGTCCAGTCTGTATCATTAAATGCTCCAACAAATGTTGTTCTGGCAAAAAATGCTGGTAAAGTAGCTGGTAAGTTTACGCTTTTCAAGTCTGAAGCCGTTGCCAATGTGAATGTTGGACGACCCGTTGCCCACAATGAAGCACTCAAACCAAGCGTAGAGGTGTTGGCTAACACTTTGTTTCCAGCCTGAGCTACAAACCATTCTGAAGGTTTCTGAGTACCAATCAAAATAGCAGGAGCTGCCGTTGATTGTTCGTTATCTGCAATGGCAAAACCACGTGGTAAATTGGCATCTCCTTGACCGAAACCGTTACTTCCCCAACCTGCTAAACCTGCTACCACTACATTTCGTAATACAATATCACCTTTGGCGGCATTACCTTTGGCATCCCCTCTTTGGCTGTCAATATACACACCGTTTGGATAACCTGTTACCACCGTATTGTAAATCTTTAATTTGTTGTTACGACGCAACTGAATTCCATTCTGAAACTGAGGACTGATAGTAGTAATAAGGCTTCCTTTAGGTCCGATAATCGTCATGTTAGCAAACGTAGCTGATGTAAAAGGTGTATTGTTTGAACCTGCCGCATCATTATCAACCTCAAAACCATTTGACCCCGAAATATCCGCTTGCGTTGCTCCACGAATACCAATACCGTACTGTACATTTCCAGAGAAACCGTTATCCACATCAAAATCATCATCTAAACCTTTATAAGCAATTAAATATTTAGCATTTACATTTCCACCAAACCACTCAAACGCATCATCTAACCCGAAAGAAGCCTGCAAATATTCTAATGTTGTGCCTGCCCCTACCGAACCAAACGTGAAAGAGTTTACCTCTTGGTTGGGATTAACTGGAATACCAGCGTATTCTACCCGTACATATTTTAATGAACCTGAATTATCTGTATTGTCTGCTCCACCATGAAACGCTCCGTAACCACCCTCTAATTCACGGTTTGCTTGGGCATCTGGTAAATTATTGATGGCTCTTCCACAAATTACGATTCCTCCCCAATCACCTGGTTCACGCTCACCCGCAAGGCGTTCAGACGTAAAGACAATTGGCTTTGCTGCTGTACCTTCAGCAATTAATTTACTACCTCTTTGCACTACTAAAGTACCTTTTGAGGCACGCTCACCTACGATTAAAGTACCAGGTTGAATGGTAAGGGTAGCCGTTTTAGAAACCGTTCCGAAAGTAGCTTCCGTTCCCAAACGTACAAATCCTTTCAATTTGTAAATCTTATCGGCTGTCCAAGTAATATTTCCTTCCAAATTACCCTCAACTGTTACTACCGTAGGAGCAGGAATTGCCGAAACCGTTACGGGAATGGTCGTTAAAGATGATGTCTGTCCACCGTTATCTGTTACCTGAATCGTAAAATTCACTACTGAATTAGCTGGTAACGACTCAACTACATAATCTTTTGAATATTCAAGGGTTGTTTGTCCCGTACCCGTTTGAGTATCGAAAGCCGAACCGTTTTTTAACACTGTTATTGTTTTTACGCCTCCAGGTGCATTGATAGATGCCTTTATCTGCACTGTTGAACCTGGTACACCCGCTAAATTACCCGTAGTGGTGATAGTAGGAATGGGAACAACGGCTGGGGTATCGTCTTTACAAGCCTGAAAAATTGTTATTACAGAAAGTAATAGAGCAATAATTTTGATAGATTTCATGAGATTTGAATGAATAGTTTATATTTATTTCGTTTTTAATAATCCTTATACTTTTTTATTCTTATGATTCTATAATTTGTACCCCAGTCTTCAAATACTCAATCTTTCTATCATTATTCTTATCGCAATGTGTAAACAACACCCAACGAATACACTCTACCCGGTGCGAAAGACTGAATGATTTGGTCGGATGCACTATCGAAATTGGCATCACGATTTCCATCTTGGAGGATATAATTTTTATTGTTCAGAATATCAGTAATACCTCCCTTCAAGATTACATTTTTATGAACCTCCTTCGAGAAAGTAAGGTCAAGCACATTTCTTGGCATTTCGTACCAGTCTGGATAACCCGCTGCAAATGAGTTACCTACGGCATAAATGCGTTTCCCGATTACGTTGAACAATAAACTAACTTGGGTATTTTTCTTGGTATCGTTGTAGTTGATACCTGCATTGATAATGAATGGTGATTGCCCTTGTAATGGACGATTATCTGACTGATTGATGGTATTATCATTAAATTTCACTCTACTGTAAATGAATGCTCCGTTAAATACCAAGTTGATTTTATTCAAGAATTTAGAATCTGTGAGTTTATCCAATGATTTTCTCAATTCTAATTCTATCCCCGTACTGAAAGCACTTTGGGCATTACTAAAACTGATGTTATTGTTATTCACACCATCAAAAATCACTTCAATTGGGTTTTTAAAACGCTTGTAGAAAGCCGCTATTGAGATAATTTCTGAAGGAGTTGGATAAAACTCATAACGGAAGTCTAAATTATCAATCTCCGCATTTTCAAGATTTGAATTACCTTGAATTACACGATTATTCACAAAATCATAGAATGAAAACGGAGCAATTTCACGGAATTCAGGACGATTGATAGTTTTTCCGTAAGCAAAACGTAACAATGATTTCTCAGAGAAATTATACGTCAAGTTTGCCGATGGTAGTATATTAGTAATGTCTCGGTTATAATTTACGGGTGCATTTTTACTGATGTCAAAGCTGTTCAACTTTTGTACGTTTTTCTCTACCCGAACCCCAGCAATCAAGTTTAATTTTTTCGTGAATGAATAATTCCCTGAAGCATAAAAGGCAATTTGATTGTTACTTGCGGTGTAAGAGTCAGAAGCGTTGGTCTGCTCATCAATTTTCACCCCGTTGGTAAGATTGATATTTTGTTGGGCAAAAATTTGTTCAATCGGTAGCGTTCCAATATCAAATAATGAACCATTAGCACGTACAAAACCCAAGTTACGAGCATTAAAAGTACGGTCTTTATTTTCGTAGAAAACGCCCGCTTTTAATTCCACTTCACGATTATCGTCTTTGTTCGCTCCTTTACTGATAGTCAATTTTTGCACTAAATTGATACCTCCCATCAAGGCTTTTTCATCCAAGACAATGTTCGTTCTGCCTAAGTTTACGGTTTGAGCTGCCCCAAATGGCACAAGTAAAGTAGGAGTTGCTCCGTTGTCGGTTGAGTATCTAAAACGCTTATAATCAGGCTGGTCACGGTACGATTTGTTATAGGCTACTACCCAATCAACGTTGGTTTTCCCTTCATTTAGCTTATGACGACCTAATACCTGACCCGTGTAGATTCCTCTGAAAATTTGGTCTAACGAACGAATATTCCAAGTACCCCCATTTTCAAAACCATTTCTATTTACATACTGAGCATTGCTCATTTGGTTGAAAAGGTTTTTGAACTCAAATGTATGTTTATCGCTCAATCGTAAAGCCCAGTTGTGCAACACACCCAAACGAATAGCATTGTTGTATTGTAAGTCGCTGAATTTGGTATCTTCATTGATGGTAGTTTCGTTACTCTGCGAAGCCGTGTAGCCAAAATCACTTCTTAGCATCTCGAACGTAGAACGAGTGTTGCTATAATTTACGGCAGTAACGTTGGCTAACTTTAGGTTTTCACGGTCAATTAGTTTATATGCCCCAGTGATGGTCATCCGTAAATCTGGAATTGCGGTCGATTGTACGGGTGTCCACGTGTTTCTGAGTAACTGACCTGCCTGAGTTAAAGCAATAGGATTAGAGGTAGAAAATTGCTTTAATTGTGCCGTTGAAGGGAAGAATTTAGGTAAGTCGGCAAATCCATTATTGAAACCTAACAAATAATTTTTACCCATTTGTGGTTGGAAAAACTCTTTGCCAGTTGTTCCCTCACGTGAACCACCACTTACATCAATCGTTAAATAATTATTATCTGGAATACTCTTCGTGAAGATTTTAACAACGCCACCTGCAAATTCACCGGGAAGTTCTGCCGCAGGAGATTTGAATACTAAAATGCGGTCAATTTGTGCCGAAGGAATCACATCAAATGAAAACGAGCGAACATCCGCTTCCATACTCGGAGCAAAAGCATTATTCAACAAAACCGTATTATAACGCTCATTCAAACCACGAATATTAATGAAACGCTCTCCGAAAATAGTTACCCCTGGTACACGTTTTACTACTTCAGCGGCGTTACGGTCGAGGGTTTTTCCAATCTGAGCGGCTGAAATACCACTCACAATCTGCTGTGCCGCTTTAATTTCAGAAATTACTGATACTTCTGTATTTGTCAATCGCTGTCCGACTACCTTTACTTCATTCAGCGTAGCTCCTTCTTCTTCTATAAAAGTATTGATTTCGGTTACTTGTTCGGCAATAACTTTTATATCTTCAAGGTATTTAACTTTATATCCTACAAAAGAAATTTTGAGTTTGTAAGTACCTACTGGCACACGACTAATCGAGAAAAAGCCATTTATATCTGCCGCTGCACCTTTGTTAAGTCCTTCAATAAAGACCGTTGCTCCTACCAAATCTTCCTTCGATTTAGCGTCTTTAATAGTTCCTCGGATGGTACCCTCTTGGGCAAAAGTGAAAGAAAGGGAAGTGATTAAGATAAAAAATGTACTCAGTAATTTTTGCATCATCATATTGGGTTGTTTGATGACGCAAAATTAGACCCACAGTTTAACCCCAATGTTACGGGTTCATTATGCTTAGGTTATGCTTATGTTACGGGAATGTTAAGAAATTCAACTATTCATCGAAATGATAATGAATGCCGATAGTAAAAGTAGCTTTATTAGAAAACTGACGATAAATAGTGCCATCATTTTGTTTCCACAAAAAATCTTCACCTGGTTCTGACACCTTCAAGAAAGTTCCTTCGGTAGTGAGGCTGAAGCGGTCGCTGAGTTGATAACTAAGCCCTGCCCTAACTGTCCCCAGATACGCTGGTGTTGTGTAAGTATCGGGTATTTCTTTGAGGGTATTTACTAAGCCTGCTACGGGTGTAACCGTGAAGAAACTCAACCCAAGACCAATTCCCAAATAGGGTTTCAATCTGCCTTTTGTCAAGTACCAGTCGAAGTCAAACGTAAAAGGAACTTGCGTAATGGGTACATCGGTAGCTGGTGTTTGTCCTTGAAAGCGATTGTTCATCATCCGTAGAGTAATCCCCATCGAAAAATGGTCGGTTGGAAAATATTTAAAAACCAACGCATTACTAATGCCCATTCGCTCGGAAGCAATTCCTTTGTTATCACCAAAAGGAACTAATGCCCCACTTTGCACACCTAAAGTAAAATGCCCGACTGTTTCCTGAGAAAACAATAATGAAGAACTTGTTACCGAAAGAAAAACTAAAAGGATGAGACTTCTGAAAGACATAT
>JALONS010000141.1 GCA_025454855.1 Arcicella sp. | reverse complement strand
ATAAATACAAAGAAAAGTTAAATTCTTTGATAAATACAAATTTTCAAAAGCTCAATTCACAAAGCTGTGATTTGCAGACCTCTATGGGTTAAGTATATTATCATGTACACACAATCCGAAAGAGACGATATGGAAAGGCTTTTCGACAAACTGCGGTATGTCGGATATATCTTTTTAGCCTTGCATTTATTGCTGAATTTCCCCGAAATATGGGTTTACTTAGACCGAGAACGTGCTTTTATTGGTAATGAAATCTTTCTCAATCTTTTCCAAGCCTTCAAAAAACTACCCTTTTTTACCAATTTCTTTATTGCCAAAATCCTCGCTTTATCTTTTGTGTTGGTGGCTTGTTTTGGTCCACAATCTCGCAAAGACGAACAGATTACCATTCAAAAATCTTTACTGTTTTTACTTTCAGGTATTCTCATCTATTTCTTGGCGGATGTGATTTATTACTTGCAAAATCAAAATGTTGTGCTGTATGGTTTGCTCACTATCAGTGGATTAATCTTGACCATACAAGGTGGAAGTTGGCTGACCAGAGCTTTGAATACAGGCATCAATGATACCATCTTCAATGATGAGAATGAAACTTTTCCCCAAAATGAAATCTTGATACAAGATGAAGACTGGATAAATTTTGAAACGGAATATGTGCATCGGGGACAAACTCGACCTGGAAAACTTAATGTATTTCCCTACCGCAGTACGCTCGTGATGGGTACGCCAGGTTCGGGTAAGACTTTTTCGATTTTGATACCCGCTTTGGAGAAAAGTATTCAGCAAGGTTTTGCGGCATTTGTCTATGATTTCAAATTCCCTGATATGACCGAAGTAGCTTATAATGCTCTGCAAAACTATCAGCCCAAAGGAATTTTAAAGCCTAAATTTTATCTGATTAATTTTGAAGACGTAAGCCGTAGTCATCGCTGTAATCCCATCGACCCCAAATATTTAGTAAAACAATTAGATGCGGACACTTACGCCACTACCTTACTGTTTAACCTCAACCGAGATTGGATAAAACGCCAAGATTATTTTGTTAATTCCGCCATCTCCATTACCAAAACCATTATCTGGTATTTGAAAATTGTTTCCGAAGGAAATAGGAGTAACTATTTGAAAATGAAAGAATTAAATTCACAAGTAAAGCCACACCGTCTCTGTAATATCTGTACTTTACCACATTTGATTGAATTTTTGGCACAACCAACCGATAAGATTTTTCCTATTCTGAAAAAATATCCCGCCTTAGAATCTTTGATGAGTCCCTTTGCCGATGCTCTGGATAAAGAGGTTTACGAACAATTGGCAGGACAGATTTCTTCGGCTCAAATTGCTTTGGGCAGATTGATTGACCCTTCCTTATACTGGGTGCTAAGTGGCAATGATTTTTCCTTGGATTTGAATGATGAGAAAAACCCGAAGGTATTATGTTTGGGTAATAATCCTAAAAATGCGATGGTTTACGGAGCGGCTTTGGGACTATTTAATGTTACGGTAAGTTCCTTAGTCAATCAAAAAGGAAGACGAAAATTGGGATTGTTTTTTGATGAATTGCCAACCATTTATTTCATGGGCTTGCGGCAATTGATTACCACCGCTCGTTCTAATAAAGTAGCTCCTTGGCTCGGTATTCAAGATATTTCGCAATTGAAATTAGATTACGGAGCGGACGAAGCCAAAGCCATCACCAGCACGATTGGGAATTTGATTTCGGGTCAAGTCTTGGAAGAAAGTGCCAAAAATGTTTCGGAGAGAATTGGAAAAACTTTACAAATCAGAAAGTCAAGTACCGATAGTCGGAATGATTTGACCATCAATACTTCCACCCAATTAGAAGCTGCTGTACCCCCTTCCAAGATGGCAAATTTGAGTCAGGGTTATTTTGCGGGAGCGTTGGCAGATACGCACAAACACCCCATTGAACGAAAAATATTTCATGCGAAAATTAAAGTAGATGCGGAAGCCGTTAAGAAACTAGACAAAGGCAACAAAATTCCAATCGTTTACGATTTTGAAAAGCAGTTCAATCAATCTGAATCAATGGTTTTACAACAAAACTTTGAAGCCATCAAAACGGACATTTTAGAATTGATTGCATGGGAGAATCAAAAAACAAAAGGTAATCATCAGTAGCGGTTAGAAGTTTAATTTAAACTGGTTTGCAATGCAATACATTATTCGCTAATTTTAGATTCAAAATTACTAATTTTATAAATTATGAAAGGAAAAGAATCTAAAAAAGTGAGTACCAACGAAGAGTGGAGTGAGTGGAAAAATAACTTCCGAGACATCGTAGCGAAGACGCTCAAAAACGCTCGTATGCGAATGGGGGAGTTAGGTTATCCTAATACTCGCCACGAAATAGCCAATAAAACCAAACTGCCCCACCAAGTCATTGTTCACGCTGAACAAGGGAAGGGAAATATTGCTTTCATCATGCTGTTGATTGAGTTTTATAACAAACGTAAAGCAGTTAATACCAAAGACTTAGATGAAATGTACGATTACTTGCGAGATTCCAGTAAAATTCCAGATAGCCCCGAAGAAAATGATTCAGAAGAGTAACTGAATTAGTGAATTTCAGGAACTTTCTGAAACAAATACATGATTAAGAGAGGGTTCAAATAAAATCCATTTTTGATGATAGAATAATGTAAATGTTTACCTGTAACTATGCCTGTATTACCCATTAAACCAATGGATTGAGCCATATCGACGACTTGATTAACTTGTACAAAAACAGCGTTTAAATGTCCGTATAGGGTCATAAAGCCATATTCGTGTCGAATGACGATGAAAAGTCCTAAACCGTTTTGATAACCTACTTGCTGCACTATTCCGTTCGCCGTAGCCACTACTGTATCGGTCTCCAAAGTTATCAAATCAAGCCCACTATGAAACTTTAAAGCGTGATGTATCGGGTGAGTTCGATAACCGTATTTAGAAGATTTCTTAAGTTTTGTTTCACTCAGTAATGGTGGAATAATGGGAAAATTAACCCAAATATTCTTCTCATGGTAATTCTCCACAAAACCTATAATTTCACCTTCACGAGATAATTGATTAAGTATCGTTTCCGATGATTTATTTTGTCCATTCATGTTAAAACTAATACTCAAATAAATCCAAATAATTAGCTTGTTTTTTCCCATAAAGCTGTTAATTTTATATAAAAAATTTATAAATAATATAAATTTAAGCAATATAAAAATGGAAACCAAGCAAACAGAATTTGATTTTGAAAAAGTTCAGGCGGGAAATGTTGAGGAGTCTTTCTTGAAATTCATGGCGGAAAAATATCAAGAATCTTATGATAGCAGTATGAGAGGCTTGTTAGAAAATGATGGCTATTTGAGCAATGATGAAATTGAATTGATTATCGAAAATCAACCAAAAAATGATAAAGAAACTCTCACGGAACAACTCCAAAAAATGGCTCAAAATAAATTTGAGAACTTGGAAAAATTGGCATTTTACCCCGCTTTTATAGATTCTATTCCATTGTTGGCAGAAGGCTTGCATACTTTTACAGAGGGGGTAAAACAAGCCCAAGATAAACGTATAGGTAGTGAAGAAATACAAGAGAACAATACAGTTAGAAACTCCAATAGCCTAAATATCAATCACTTGAAAACATTTTTCAAGAATGCTCCCATTGCCAAAAAAGATTTAGACAAACTGATTCAAACGCACCATCAATATCCACAGAGATTGATTCTGGCGGTTGAAGAGCAGTTTTTCCCACATATTTTGTTACCCAACGAACAGGAAAAAGCCATAGAAACGGGAGTCAAGGATTATATCAAAACGATGAGTCAAATTGTGCAAAGTGGAGCATTATTGATGGATAAATCACAACGGCTTTATACTCAAATGGATAAAGTGAATATCCTTCAAAAACCTTTGGAACAAGCAATAAAAGCGGATTCAGTAGATGATTTATCCCAAAAAACGAATTTCAAAAAACAAGGAATTACCGTTTATCAAGACCATCATATCATGTATGCTTTGATAAAAAACTTTGGTAAAAATTTTAATCAATCGTTTAAAAATAATTCCGTTAAAATCCCTCAAAAGGTATCGGAACAAGAGGACAAAGAATATCAAGCACGAAAGGTAGCTGTTAAATTATTTGTAAAGCAATTGGAAAAAGTTGTTGGCAAACAAGAAGGCGTAAAACAGTTAAAAATCCAAATTGATGATATAGCGGTGGGTAAGTTTTCCACAGAAATCAAAATTAATGACGTAGAAAGTCGCTTTTATTTGGTTAAACGAGATGATAAATTTTTCGTAAGTTTACTGCCGTCCCAAGCTCCTAAAAATCAGTTAGAAGTTAGCCGAAAACAATCAAGACATAGAATACCAAAAATGTCTAAAATGACATAATTTAAACGATAGAATCTTTCACAAATACTTGTTAATCAAGGTTTTATTTAGTATTTTTATAGCGTTGAAAGTATCAATTCAACGACCCTAAAAATGAAAAATGTACTCGTAATGGATGGTGAAATGTATTTGAAAACCATCGAAAAAAGTCCAGAATTAACTTCTGCTGAGGATGTGGAAAAAAATGTGGAATTGCATCGTGAAGTAATGACAGAACTTTGCGGAGAAAAATGGTTTGAGGATGAATTGTGTGCGATTTGAAATTAATGTTTTTGATCAATCCTCTACATTCTCGGATCGCTCACAAAAGGAAGTTTTTCCATCCAAAATACTTGTACCGCTTGATGCCCAAACTCTTCAATGACTTTACCTTTAATGTGGTAAACTCCCCAACCTTTAAAAGGATGTAGTTGATAGGTTTTTGGAAAATGTACCGTGTCAAAATATTCTCCGTATTCATCCGTAAAATAGCCAAAAGCCATTCTTTCTCCTTTCTTGGTGCGAGTTGGTTTTAGCGTTACTAAGTATCCCAAAATCTCAATATTTTTGCCAATAGCGGTGGGTAGATTTTGGGCAAAAAAGTAGGTTTCGGGCTTACAGTAAAGCAAATCAAAAGGATTTTGTAAGCAAAAATTAAGAATTTCTAATTCATCATAAGCATCTTCAACAGGATTGTGTAGTAATACGGGAAATTGGTATTGAATATCGGGCAATTCAAATAAATCGTTATGAATCACCATTGCTCTTTTACTATTTTGCTTGGCATGAGCTTCCCACAATAATTCTTTTTTACCGTAACCCAAATGCCGAAAAGCACCTACCCGAATCAGGGTCATCAATTGCTCCAAACCTACAGGCACACGCCGACAAAAATCATCGAAACTTTTAAATATACTTTGCTGTCTTTGGGATAAAATTTCCTGTATTGCTTTGATTTCCAAGCTCTTGACGTGAATCCACCCCAGCCAAATCGTATCTCCTTCAATGCGAGTGAGATATTCACTTTGGTTAATATCGGGGGCTTCAATCAACGCCCCATACCTGCGAGCTTCGTGGATATAAAATTCAGTTTTGTAAAATCCGCCAAAATTATTAATCACCGCCACCATAAATTCCTTGGGAAAATAGGTTTTCAAATACAAACTCTGATAGCTTTCTACGGCATAACTTGCAGAATGGGCTTTTGAAAAAGAATAGCCCGAAAAACTCTCAATTTGTCGCCAAACTTCCGTAGCGATTTCTTCCGAATACCCAAAAGACCGACAGTTTTCAAAGAATTTATCCACAATTTTTTGAAACTCCGACCGAGAACGATATTTGCCCGACATCGCCCGTCTCAGCACATCCGATTCTGCCAAAGTTAGCCCCGCAAAATGATGAGCCACTTTAATAACATCCTCCTGATAGACCATTACGCCGTAGGTTTCTTTCAATAAATCTTCCATTTTAGGATGAATATACTGCACTTTTGAAGGCTCGTGGTGGCGTTCGATGTAGGTTTTCATCATGCCCGAACTCGCCACGCCAGGGCGAATGATTGAACTTGCAGCTACCAAAGTTAAATAATCTTCACATTTCAACTTCCAAATCAACTGTCGCATGGCAGGTGATTCGATGTAAAAACAGCCCATCGTTTCGTGGGCTTTTACCTGTCTTTTGATATTGGGGTCATCTTTAAACGATTGGATAGCATGAATATCGACATCAATTTTACGATTCATCTTGATAATATCTACTGCCTCTTTAATGTGTCCCAAACCTCTTTGCGACAACACATCAAACTTGGCAAAACCAATATCTTCCGCCACGTACATATCGAATTCACAAATGGGAAAACCTTTGGGCATCGGATTGAGAGCCGTGAAATAGGTCAAAGGTTTATCCGAAATCAAAATTCCGCCCGCATGAATACTGAGATAATTAGGAAAATCCTCCATCATTTTTCCGTATTTCAGAATCAATTTGGTATATTCATTATCGCCTTGTGTACGTAAATTCAACACTAATTCATCAATTTCGTGTTTAGGTAATCCAAAAACTTTTCCCAATTCTCGATACGCCGAACGGTCTTTGAAGGTAACGTAAGTCGCTAAAAGACAAACGTATTGCGAACCGTACCGTTTAAAAACATAATCAATAATTTCGTCCCGTTCGTCCCAAGAAAAATCAATATCGAAATCGGGCGGACTCGTGCGGTGGGGGTTGATAAAACGCTCAAAATATAAATCTAATTCAATGGGATTTACGTCTGTGATACCAATGCAATACGCCACAATGGAATTAGCCCCCGAACCCCGACCTACATGAAAGTATCCCCGACTCCGAGCGTATTTAATAATATCCCAAGTAATCAAAAAATACGAACCAAAATTAAGTTCATCAATAATCCGAAGCTCTTTTTCAATTCTATGTTTGGCTTCTAAATTTTGCTTGCCGTAACGATAATAATAACCATCCCAAGCTAATTTTTCTAATAATTTGGCATCATCAATTTTGGAAGTAGTAAATAATTGACGGTTTTTTGAAGTCTCAAAATCGAAGTCAAAATGACAGTCATTCAACAATGATACAGCATTATCAATTAGTTGAGGATAATCTTTAAACGTATCTTGAATTTGGGCGGGCGACCAAAAAAAATCAGTTTCGTGGGCTTGTAATGAAATAGGTAATTTACTCAATAACGTATTTTTATCAATGGCTCGAAGTAAACGATGAATGTTAAATCCTAATTTATTTAAAAAGGTTACGGATTGCAATAAAACAAAATGCTTTAAGTTTTGCTGGTATTTCCAGAGTTGGTTTAAATCCTTAAAACTCACCCCAATCCACTGATTATCCCCCGCTTCTTTCATACGAGCAAAAGGATAAATCATTGTAACATTATCAGAATAAAAGGCTTTTGTCGGGAATGGTTTTTGAGCTAATTTATATTCCGACATAAAATGATTAATCTCCGAAAAACCTTCCGTATTCTTTGCCAGAGCCACATACATTAATTCATCTTCGTTTCTAAATTCAACGCCCACCACGGGTTTAATCCCATTTTTCTGACAAAGTTTTACAAAATCAAAAACTGCCGAAGTATTATTGATGTCCGTCAAAGCTAAACTTTTTACGCCAAAATTCACGGCTGTTTCCACCAACGATTCGATAGAAATAGAACCGTAACGAAGGCTATAATAAGTATGACAGTTGAGATACATTTTAGGTAGTGAGAAGAATCATTATAGCAATCAGTATAAATTACGTGTTGTTTTTGTGTAGAAATTTAATAATCAGATACTTAGAAGTAAAAAGTGAAATTGGAATAAGAATATCGAACATCGAGATACGAACATCGATTTATCCTATCCTCTTTTTTCTTGATAAATCCACGGCACGCCCTACCGCATGAATCCCGTACCAATCTCGAATATTATCCATTGCTTGGTAGAGAGGAGCGAGTTTGGCACTTTTATCGAACAGATTTAGTTGTTCCATGCCCCGCACTAATTTGGTAAACCGAACACCCACCAAGCGAATCAACAAACGTCTGTCGTATAGTTTTTCAAATAATTCCAAAGCGTGAGCAATTAGTATGTGGTCAGCGGTGATGATAGGAATACTCATTTGTTTGCTCTGTGTATCGAAATTGGAGTACCTGATTTTGACGGAAATGCAACCTGCACAATGACCACTTTTTCGCAAGTCGTAAGTCAATTGTTCCGTCATATTAATAAAAAGAGCTTTCAGCATAGAAACGTCCGTAGTATCTTTTTCAAAAGTCATTTCTTTGGATATTGATTTCTGTTCCGAATAAGGAATTACGGGCGAAAAATCAATGCCATTGGCTTTTTCCCATAGCGTTTTTCCCAACTTGCCAAAAGTCTTTTCTAATAATTTCAAGGGCATCAAACTTAATGTTCCCACCTGCGAAACGCCCATATTCTTGAGCGTTTGAGCCGTTACGTTGCCAATCATTGGAATTTTAGCTACGGATAAAGGAGCTAAAAAAGAGCGTTCTTCGCCACGAAGAATCTGCATTTGTCCAGCGGGTTTGGCTTCATTCGTTGCTACTTTCGAGATCGTTTTATTTTCCGAAAGTCCAAAAGAAATGCTTAATCCAGACTCCTTTAAAATTTTCTGTCGGAGTTCGGTTGCAAATTTATACGTACCAAAAAACTTCTCCATACCCGTCATATCCAAATAAAACTCATCAATGGAAGCCTTTTCAACCAATGGGGCAGTATTAGTAATAATTTCGGTAACGATATCAGAATGGGCAGAATAGGCTTCATAATCACCTCTCAATATAATCGCATCGGGACATAATTGACGAGCTAATTTCATCGGCATCGCCGACTGAACGCCAAATTTTCGAGTCTCGTAACTACACGCTGCCACCACGGCACGATCAGATTGCCCACCCACGATTACGGGTTTGCCCACTAACTGGCTATTTCGTAAACGTTCCACGGAAACGAAGAAGCTATCCAAGTCCATGTGAACAATTGCCTTATCTTGCATAGTAATAATGGATAATCAAAATAAATATCTCAAAAAATGAGATAAATATTTTGGGATTTCAATGAAAATCTCTGAAATTTACATAATATAAATTTATCATTGTAAAATATGGAAACTATTTTTAGTCAAAACTTACGGTTTTTACGCAAACGCTTACCAAACCCCATGAATCAAGCGAAATTTGCGGAAGAGTTAGGCATACATAAATCGACTTATAACCATTATGAATTAGGTAAGACCGAGCCTAAGTTTGAAGAGTTGGTAAAATTGGCGAAGTATTTTGAAGTATCCATTGATGATATGCTGACTGTCGTTTTAACCGAAGAAACTTTCAAACCTAAATTTTCCTCACAAGCTAATTTGAGAATTTTGGTTACTACGGTAAACACAGACAATGAGGACAATATTGAGTTTGTCCCCATTAAGGCAATGGCGGGTTATTCTAACGGTTATGGAGATTTAGAATATATTGAATCGTTGCCAGCCTTTAATGTTCCTTTTTTAGATAAGAATAAAAAATATCGAGTGTTTCCCATTCAAGGTGATTCGATGTTGCCCATGCAAGAAGGCTCAAAAGTATTTGCCGAATACATTGAAGATTGGCAGAATATTAAAAGTGGGACGATATGTATTGTAGTAACGAAAAATGAAGGAATCGTTTTGAAAAAAGTCTATAACTATTTGAATGATAGTGGCTTATTATTATTAGAATCTAAAAATGAGCGATACGACCCTTACCCCGTAAAGGCAGAAGATGTACAAGAAATTTGGAAGTTTGCGGGATTTTATTCACCTGATTTTCCTGAATAATATTCACCGAGATTATCCCGCCAACTTCTGTCGGGGTAATTTCTTTTTAGGAACTTGAATCACCATCAATTGCTCATGTTGCGTAACTGCCTTATACTTTATACCCGTATTCAATCTCTGAACTACCTGATTACTAAACTTTTCACCCATTTTCAAATCTTCGTTAAAATCCTTTTGAATGGGTCGGATGATTTCAGCTACTCCTTGCAAGCCTTTTTGATTAATCACAAAGGCTTCTACACGTTTGAGATTGCTAAAACTATTCTGCATCATCACTTCCACTTGGGTATCTTTAAAGAAAGTCAATTCCGATTTCTTTTCGGTGGGAGCTTTGAAATTATCCAGCGATTTCACTAAATCTGCTCCTAATTTTGCCATCGTTTTTGCATTACCATTTGATAATTCTATTCTCACCCGCACTGCTCTTTCTTCTGATAAAAGACTGGCTTCCACTTTCAAATTTGCATTCGTAGTTGCTCTCATAGAGGAAAAATCAAGATTACCCAAAAGATTAATATTCATACGTTGTCCAGCAGGGTCTTTGTCATTGGCTAATAAAATTTGTTGGGGTTGATAAGTTTCTACCAAATGCTGAATATGATTCATTTGTTCCTTAGAAGGTAGTCCCGCCGTGGAAATGTATAATAGAGTTCTTTCAAAAGTTATTTATTATCCATATTTAAGATAGCGGCGAACAGATTAAATCTTAACCCAAAACGCTTTCTCCGATTTCGATACTTT
>JALONS010000438.1 GCA_025454855.1 Arcicella sp. | reverse complement strand
AAAAAGGATTTCTGCGGGGTCGGTAATGATACATTTAGTGGTTACTCCGTGCAGTACATCACCCATGTTGTGCAACTTCGCCCCGAAGGCTTCCCCAATGGCTTGATGACCCAAACAAACACCAAATATGGATTTGGATGGGGCGTACTCCCGAATGACATCCAATAAAATTCCAGCTTCTTGGGGAACCCCTGGACCGGGAGAAAGCAAGATTTTGTCGTACTTTTTAACCTCTTCTAAAGCAATTTTATCATTCCGAAAAACATCCACTTCATTGCCCAAATCTTTGAGGATGTACACCAAATTGTACACGAATGAGTCGTAATTATCTAAAACTAATATTTTCATTTTCAGTTAGTTGTTACATTTATTTCACCAAATCACTACCAAACCTTCTGATTGATATTTCTCGACATTCTCATCTTTAGAAATTAACGGAATGTTCGATTGGATTGCCTCCCAAATCAACATTCTATCAAAAGGGTCTTTGTGATATGTGGCTGTCAGTTTGTGGTAAGTAGAAGTAGTTTCTGCTTCTAAGGTTATTATGTTAAAGCTGTGTTTTTTAGCCCAGAAAGGTAATTCATCAGGAGGAATATTATCAATTTCCATTTTGCCCAAAGAATATTTTAAGGAGATTTCCCAAAAAGATAAAGCACTGACCAAAATTTCATTTTCAGGATTTGCAATGATATTCTTGACCTTCGATGACAGTTTACTTTGTTCACTAATTGCCCAAACAAAGGCATGGGTGTCTAATAAATATCTCATAATCCTAAAAATTCTTCTTCGGTAATTTTTCCATCGCCTACCCATTTAAAGGTTGCTTTTCCTTCCAACAAACCCAATTTTCGTTTCGGTTTTTTGGATTCTGTTTTTATCTCTGAAACGAGATAGGCAATTATTTTTTTCTTCTTTCCATAGGAAATGGCTATAGATTCACCATTTTGTACATCTTTCAGGACTTCTGAAAAATGCGTTTTTAAGTCACCAACTGTTAATGTTTTCATCTGATGTTTTTTGATAAAATTAACATTTTCTTGTCAAGTTGTCAAATATTGGCTAAATCCCTTCCGCCAATTCCAATGCCTTTCTCAATGCTCCCAATTTCAATTTTATTTCGTTCATTTCTGTTTCTACCACCGATTTTGCCACAACTCCCATTCCCGCTTGATAAAAAAGCGTATTATTTTTACTCATAAACGTACGAATCGCAATAGCGTGGTTAAAATTACCCGCAAAATCCATGTAACCAATCGCTCCGCCGTAAATATGTCGATTTACATTTTCCAAACGATTAATGATACTCATGGCATTGTGTTTGGGTGAACCCGAAAGCGTTCCCGCTGGGAAAGTATCTGCCACTAATTGCAGTGGATTTGTGCCTGCTGTCATTTGTCCCGTTACTTTTGACACCAAATGAATTACGTGTGAATAGAACTGTACTTCCTTGAAAGTCTCCACTTTTACCACGTCCGAACTTCTCGATAAATCGTTTCTGGCTAAATCCACCAACATCACGTGTTCGGCAGATTCTTTGGGGTCGGCTAATAATTCACGGGCTAATTCTGCATCTTTTTCATCATCGCCAGTCCGTCTGAAAGTCCCCGCAATCGGGTGAATTTCAGCCATATTTCCTTTTATTGCAATCTGTTTTTCGGGTGATGCTCCGAAAATGTGATAGTTTTCATAATCGTAATAAAACATATAAGGCGACGGATTTACGGAACGCAAAGCTCTGTAAATCTGAAAATCATCTCCTTCAAAAGTACGACTAAAGCGGCGTGAAGGGACAATTTGGAAAACGTCACCCCTTAAACAATGCTTAATACATTCATTGATGATTACTCGCATTTCATCATCGGTATAATTGGTGCTTTCTTCGCTGGTCAGTTTGAAAGGCTTGGTTGAATAATGGGGTAAATCCAGTAAGAAATCCAGTTTCTCAAAAGGCTTTTCGGATGATTTTGCTTCTCCATAATGATGTTCATACAAAGACATTTCGTCCTTAAAGTGATTGATGGCAATCACATAACGATAAACATAATAGACGATTGAAGGCATTTCGGTATTTTCATTCTTCTCTTGAATTTCAATATCCTCAAAATATTCAACGGCATCATAACTGATGTGTCCGAACATTCCATTTGCCATGGGTGCATCATCAGCTTGACGAGTCCACTCAAAACGATTGGCAAAATTCATTAACGCCTGCACGGCATCTTTGCGTTTTGCTAATTTGAAAGATTCCGTTGTCCCGTCTGGAAAAGTCTGCTTTACCACATCGTTATTGATAATGATACTCGCCACGGGGTCGCAGGCAATATGCGAATAGCCATGTTCTTTGCCATGATAATCAGCACTTTCAAGCATCACCGTATTCTTAAACTGATTGCGGAGTTTAAGGAATATCCCTACGGGGGTAATGGTATCGGCAAGCCGTTTTTTCGAGGTTGTTGTTACTTTAAAATTCATGTTTTTTCACGTTATTGGAAAACAAAAAAGGCTTACTGGTTGAACAGTAAGCCTTTTCGTAATAAATATATCTTTATCGAAAATACATAACGGGACTGTTCAACCGACGTTTGTCAATTGCCACCACCATGCTGTATTTTTGAAATTTGTTGTCATTTTATCGTTTTGATGTTACAAACTTAGTATTTAAAATTTAAAATCAAAAATATTATAGAAATTTCCTGATTTTAAGTATTATTTATCAAGTCCAAAGAATTAAGTATTATGTATACTTAGTACATGATACTTTAGACTTAATACTACTTCACTTCCAAAACCTTAAACTCCGTTCGGCGATTGGCTTGGTGTTCTTCTTCTGAACACGGTACGCCATCCGAACATTGGTTTACTAACTGACTTTCTCCATAACCTTTTGCCACAATACGGGCAGATGAAATTCCCCTCGAAATAATGTAAGCAACGGCAGAATCAGCACGTCTTTGGGATAATTTCTGATTGTATTCAGTAGTAGCACGTGAATCCGTATGTGAACCCAACTCTAATTTAATGGTCGGGTTATCAACCAATACTTGTACAATTCTATCCAACTCATTAGCTGCGTCATTTCTAATATCTGATTTATCTAAGTTGTAATAAATCGGAGCAATATTAAAGGTTTTGGTGATGTCTTTCCCCACCTCTGGTTTTTCCATTTTAATACTTGCGTAAAAAATGGTATCGGTTTCTGCTTTAGTTAATTTATCCAAAGAAACAGACTTGCCAATCATCGTAAATGGCTCTCGTTTAGTAAAATATCCTTTCTTTTCGGTAACGATGGTATAGGTTTTCTCCTCCTCCATTTTTACTTTTCCAAAAGTTCCTTCGCCTTTAGTGTAGGTTTCTTCAATGGCTTGATTCGTGGAATTGTCCAAAATAGCTACTTTCACAGAATCTATGGCTTGATTATTAACATCAGTGACAGTTCCTGCTAAGAAATAACGTATGATTTTCTTGGTGGGTTCTTCAGTTTTAGTAATTACAGGTGGTATATTTTCATATTTTTTACCTGGTTGAGTGTTTTCATAATAATAAATATCATCGTCTCCTTTACCAGAATCACGATTTGAAGCAAAATAACCCTTCGTTGAATCAATAGCAACTAAACCAAAATCATCAAAACGAGAATTGAGCGGAAGCCCCAAATGTTCTACTTTGATTTCGCCATTAACCCTCGTGGCAACGTACAAATCTAATCCCCCAATTCCTGCGTGACCGTCAGAAGAAAAGTACAATTTTCCATCGGAAGAAACAAAAGGAAACATCTCATCGCCAGCAGTGTTGATGTCAGACCCCATATTGATTGCTCTTCCGAATCTTCCTGCATTATCAATATTAGCACGATAAATATCAATACCACCTTTTCCACCCGAACGGTTCGAGCCAAAATATAACGTTTTGTTATCTGCCGAGAAAGACGGACAACCATCCCAAGCCAATGAATCCGAGACTGAAATCATCTCTGGTTCAGACCATACGCCATCAATATTTCTGGAAATATACAAATCTACATCAGG
>JALONS010000437.1 GCA_025454855.1 Arcicella sp. | reverse complement strand
GACATTAATTTAATCAAAATATTCATTGATGGCCCTGATGTATCTTTGAAAGGGTCACCAACTGTATCACCCGTTACTGATGCTTTATGTGGCTCAGATTTCTTGTAGTAAGTCTCACCGTTAATAACAACCCCTTTCTCAAAAGATTTTTTGGCATTGTCCCACGCTCCACCAGCGTTCGATTGGAACATTCCCATCAATACACCTGATACTGTAACACCCGCTAAAAGACCACCCAACACTTCTGGACCCATCGTAAAACCAACAATTACTGGGGTAATCAAGGCGATTGCTCCCGGTAAAATCATTTGTCTGATTGAGGCTTCAGTAGAAATAGCCACGCATTTTTCATATTCTGGTTCGGCTTTGTATTCCATAATTCCAGGAATTTCACGGAATTGACGACGAACTTCATTTACCATTTCCATCGCTGCTTTACCCACCGCAGAAATACATAATGCACTGAAAATAAACGGAATCATACCACCCACAAACAAACCTGCTAAAACGTCTGCTTTATAAATATCAATGGCTGAAATACCTGCAATACCCACAAATGCTGCAAAAAGGGCTAAAGAAGTCAATGCCGCCGAAGCAATGGCAAAACCTTTACCAGTAGCAGCCGTAGTGTTCCCAACCGCATCTAAATTATCAGTCCGCTCACGAACTTCTGGAGGTAACTGAGACATTTCTGCGATACCACCTGCATTATCGGCAATTGGTCCAAAAGCATCAATCGCTAACTGCATGGCGGTTGTTGCCATCATCCCTGCTGCTGCAATAGAAACTCCATATAAACCAGCAAATTTGTACGAAAGAATAATTCCACCTGCCAATACTAAAATAGGTAAAACTGTAGATTCCATACCCACTGCCAAACCTCCAATAATGTTTGTAGCGTGTCCAGTGCCTGATTTTTCAATGATTGATAAAACGGGACGCTTACCCATTGCTGTATAATATTCAGTAATCATCGACATCAACGCTCCTACTACTAAACCTACTACAATGGCTAAGAACACACCGTTAGAAGTGAATTCAAAACCACGAAGGTTTAGTGATTCTGGTAACATATTTTTTACTAAGAAATAAGAAGCTATAAAAGTGATGATGATAGATGCCCAGTTTCCTAAATTAAGAGCAGATTGTACTGAAGCATCTTCACGAGAAATTCTTACAAAGAAAGTTGAAACTAAAGATGCCAATAAACCTACCCCAGCAATCATCATTGGTAGCAAGATTGGAGAGAAACCGCCGTAGTTATCCGTCACACTGATTTCTTGACCTAAAACCATCGTAGCCAAAATAGTTGCTACGTAAGAACCGAATAAATCCGCTCCCATACCCGCTACGTCACCTACGTTGTCACCTACGTTATCCGCAATGGTAGCAGGATTACGAACATCATCTTCTGGAATACCTGCTTCTACTTTACCCACTAAGTCAGCACCTACGTCGGCAGCTTTTGTATAGATACCTCCACCCACACGAGCAAACAAAGCGATTGATTCAGCTCCCAATGAGAAACCTGCCAAAACCTCAATAGCTTTTTTCATTTCGTCAGAAGTCAAAGGCTGACCCGCTGCGAACATATTATAAAATACGATGAAAAGTCCGCCAAGACCCAACACCGCCAAGCCAGCAACGCCCATTCCCATTACAGAACCACCCGTAAATGAAACTTGAAGTGCTTTAGCCAGAGAAGTACGAGCCGCCTGTGCAGTACGAACATTGGCTTTCGTAGCGATTTTCATCCCGATGTAACCTGCCAAAGCTGAAAAGAAAGCTCCGATTAAGAAAGCAATGGCAATTACTGGCGATGAATGGATAGGACGTTCGGGAGTTCCTTCATCAGAACCTAACCAAAATAATAAAATAGCGGTTGGAATAGCAAAATAAGCTAAAATTTTCCATTCGGCTTTCAAGAAGGCAATCGCTCCATCCGCAATATATCCCGAAAGTTTGGTCATGTTTGCGTCTCCAGCAGGTTGGTTTGAAACCCAACTGAAACGCCACGCTGTGTACAGCAATCCAATTAGTCCGAAGACAGGTACTAAGTAAACGATGTTATTCATTTGTTTAAATTAAGGGTTTGTTTTATGTTTAGTAGTTACTTAAAAGTGAATCAATTAGCTTTTCAGTAGTATTAAACGGTTAAAATTGTAAAAGTAAAGATTTAATGTTGGCTCAAATTCTGATAAATATAAAATTTACTTAAAATTTGAAATTACAAGATTACAAATATACGTTTTAAGCTGGGTTAGAAAAAAACTATTACAAGATAAAGTTGGATTAATCATATTTTAAAGGGATATTTTTAATAAATTTCTTGAAAAAATACCGTTCAATTCATCTCATCTACTTTAGAAATAATTCCTGTTTTTGACAAAAGCTCCGATAATGAAAGTTGAACCGTTCTCATATCTTTCCAATCTTTTAAAATAACCCCTAACGTCTGTTCAATCAGGGTCTTATCTAAATAATCAAAATGCAGGGCTGAAATCGCCATTGCCCAGTCTAATGTTTCGGCTATTCCAGGTGTTTTTTCTAACTTCAATTGACGCAGTTCTTGCATGAATAAACCAATTTGTTCAGCCAGTTTTACATCTATGTTTGGAAGTTTATTTCTGATGATTAACAATTCCTTTTCAAAATCTGGGTAATCAATCCACAGATACAAACAACGCCTTCTGAGAGCTTCCGAAAGTTCTCTGACTCTATTTCCCGTTATAATTACTTGTGGAATTGATTTGGCTTTTAGCGTACCAATTTCTGG
>JALONS010000140.1 GCA_025454855.1 Arcicella sp. | reverse complement strand
TGCATATTTATCAAACTCACGTAGGCGTTTTTTAAAGGTTTTTGGGTGAGTATATCCTGTACCTCTCCGCTAATAGACGATTGAGCAAATAGGTAATTCGACAGAATTAGTAAAGCAACCAATAAAATTATTTTTCTCATTAGGTCTATCTTATCAGAAAGGTTGTTATCTGGTATTTATTCACAAAAGTCAGTAGTTATATTCTATTACTCATTAGCCACAAACACCCGTTAAGATTAGACATCTTCAAGCTCAAATAGTTTAAATACCCGTATCTCTCTGAGAAAAACATACTCAGTCATTCCAAAAGGGGAATTTGCCTTTTCAGGTCTATTTATTTAGCATGAAATTCCCACAGTCCATTAAAAATCAAGCATTTATCTATCTTAAATCAAGATTATTAACTTTGTTTTTCCCTACCAACTCAACATCTAAAAGTTTAATTAGAACCCATTACTACTTTTTCAGAATTGAAACACTAATACAATCCTGTAATCTTTTTGGTGTAAAACCCTGATTAACAGAATTAAAACAAAAAAACTTTTTAATTATCGGATAATACTCGTAATTTTGCACCCCTTTCTAAGTCACTTTTGAATGAGTGAATGATAAAGTAATAGAATAGTAAACTATTCTTTCATCTTATTCTATCATTAAATCAGGTTTCGCACCCCGTTCAAAATTCACTCATTGAGAGGAATGTGTATCTCAAATAAAACAACACAAAATGCCAACTATACAACAGTTAGTAAGAAATGGCAGAGAGCAATTGACGTTTAAATCAAAATCTCCTGCATTAGATTCTTGTCCTCAACGTCGTGGTGTTTGTACCAGAGTTTATACAACTACGCCAAAGAAGCCAAACTCGGCTATGCGTAAAGTAGCTCGTGTACGTTTAACCAACGGAAAAGAAGTAAACGCTTATATTCCGGGTGAAGGACACAACTTGCAAGAACACTCAATCGTATTGATTCGTGGTGGTCGTGTAAAAGATTTACCAGGAGTTCGTTATCACATCATTCGTGGTGCATTGGATACCGCAGGTGTTAATGGTCGTCGTCAGCGTCGTTCTAAATACGGTGCAAAACGTCCTAAGCCAGGTCAAGTACAAGCTCCAGTAAAAGGA
This sequence comes from Arcicella sp., assembly GCA_025454855.1. Classification (GTDB taxonomy): domain Bacteria; phylum Bacteroidota; class Bacteroidia; order Cytophagales; family Spirosomataceae; genus Arcicella. Next base: position 9,355 of record JALONS010000140.1, on the reverse strand, counting down.
AAGAAAAAATAGTTAATAGAGAACAGTTAATAGAGAATAGTGGATAGAGTTTTAGAGCAAAATCAACTATTAATTATTATCTACCAACTATTAATTAAAAAAACAGTCCAGTATGCTTTCGTTAAGGGCAGAAGGTGGGCTAAATTTAAAAACTTAACAATATCAATGAGAAAGGCAAAACCAAAAAAGAGATACGTATTACCTGACCCTAAATTTAGGGATGTAATGGTAACGAAGTTTGTTAATAACCTAATGTATGATGGTAAAAAATCAACGGCATTCACGATTTTTTACGGTGCATTAGACAAAGTTGAAGAAAGAACGAAGGAAAAAAACGGTTTAGAGTTATTCAAAAAGGCTCTTAACAACGTTATGCCATCGGTAGAGGTTAAATCTCGCCGTGTGGGTGGTGCTACCTTCCAAGTGCCAACGGAAGTACGTGCTGACCGTAAATTGTCAGTAGGTATGAAATGGTTAATTCTATACGCTCGTAAGCGTGGCGATAAAACAATGATTGACCGTTTGGCTAATGAAATCATGGCAGCCGCTAAAGGTGAAGGTGCAGCAGTTAAGAAAAAAGACGATACGCACCGCATGGCAGAAGCGAACAAAGCATTCTCGCACTTCAGATTCTAATTCAAATATTAACAACGAGATACACACAAACAAAAAAGGCAAAGCCAGTGGTTTTGCCTTTTTTGTTTTATTATTTGTTAAAGATTTTCAAGAAAATGACAGCCATCATTTTGAATGATGACTGCCGTACCTTATTGTAAATACTATTGGTTGCCTAAACGAAGCGTAGTAGCCTGTGGTATTTGCAAAATTCCACCACGATAGGTTAAAGTTTTTGCTCGAATCGTAGGACTGCTGGTTTCAGTAATAATATGACCAGTATTGATAATTACATCATCGGTAGCAGTTGGTACACGATTACATGACCAAGTAGTTGGGTCACTCCATGAGCCTGATTTTAGGGATTCTATACCATTGCAGCAATTGCTTACTAATATTGCAGGGATTGTTGAGCATTGGGGGACAGCTACTTTTTTGAGATAACTTTTATTAGGACTTCCATAGTTTGCACCAAAAAAATACCATCCATTATCGTCTGAGGTAAAGTCAATACCCTTCACATGGTTAATCAATCCTGAATTATCAACATCAATCCCTTGTACATCTCTAAATAAATTCCAATTACTACCTCCATTAATGGTTTTATAGATTCCTCCAAGACCAAACAAGTAACCAATTTGCTCACTTATAAAATCAGTATTCATGGGGCTACCAATAGGATTAGAAGAAACCAAACTCCATGTATTTCCTCCATCAATAGTTTTGTACAAATTAGCAGAATTAGCAGTTACCCAACCTACATTTTGGTTAACAAATTGTATTTCACGCAAGTCCACATTATTGGCGGAGAATATCCTTGACCAACTATTACCATTATCCGATGACTTATAAATTCCGCCAATTGTATTTCCCGAAATACTTTCGTTTCCAACCCAGTAGATATTATTTGAATTAGGGGCTATTACAATCTCATAAGGAGAAGGCGTACCACTGAAATTAGTACTTGCTGACCAAGTATTTCCACCATCACTTGTGATAAACGTTTTATTAGTTGCTAAAATGACCCCATTATTATTGTCCTTGAAATGTATTTGTATCAAATTATTAAATAATGTAGGATTATTATATAGATTCCACGTAGCACCCCCATCGGTGGTTTTGGCAACGTTAGAATTTGTAATTGCCCAACCAATATTTGCATTTATAAAGAAAATATCTTTAACTTCTGACAAGGCATATACGTCATTCCATGTTATTCCTCCATTTGTAGTTTTTCTAATGACATTATTGAGGGAACAATACCCAATATTTTCGTCAATGAATTGTACATCTATTACTCTTAAATAATTATTTGCATTATTACTAACGATTGATAATGATGTTGAAAACATAGCCCCCACCTTAAAATCATAACTCCCCGCCACACTGGTAGAACAAGTTGTTCCCGTTACTCCTGCAATGTCTATTCCATCTTTTCTCCATTGGATGCTTGAACCACTCGGTACATTAGTTGCCGTCAGCGTTACGGGTGTGCCGTTGCATTGCAATATGCCCGAAGCCGTTACACTTGGAGTTTGTAATGACGTTATCGTAATTTGTTGGGTTGATGAACATGAATTTACCGTACAAGTGGCTGTGTAATTAGTAATTACCGTTGGCGAAACAGTTATTGAACTTGTGGTTGCTCCGCCTGTCCATGATAATGTACCTGTGCAACCTGCGGCGGTGAGGATAGCAGATTCGCCTCCGCAGATGGAAGTTTTGTTAGCACTTACGGTAAAGACAGGGGCGGGTAAAACCGTTACCAAAACCACCGAAGAGCTATCACTTGTACAAGCACCTATTGTACAAACTACCTTATAATTCTTTGAAACCGTAGGCGACACACTCACACTCGAACCCGTAAGCCCTCCCGTCCATGTGTATGTACCCGCACAACCTGTGGCAGAAAGTGTAATACTACTTCCTTGGCAAATAGTTGAGTTGCTGGGGGTTGCAATGCTTGGGGCGGCAGGAGATTGTGGGGCGGTTAATACTGCTGGGGTTGTTGGGCATTGGGGGGGTGATGCTTTTCTGAGAATATATTGATAAAGATTAGCAGCCAAATAAAAATACCACCCATTATCCTCGGACATGAAATCTAATTTTAAGTTAAGTGTATTAGTGTAGTCGTTTTCAATAACTCTAAATACATTCCAAGTAGAGCCACCATCTTTTGTTTTATATATTTTATGTGTATAGGTTGAGCCGTCAAAACCCATAACGTACCCAATTTGAGATGAAACAAAATCAGTTTTAATGTAATTTCCTGAACTCATCACTGGATTCAATCGTGTCCACGTATTGCCACCATCAGTAGTTTTTAATAATAATTTGTCATATTCATATCCAACTAACCAGCCGTCACTTGAGTTCGCAAAACTAATGTCATATACACTACTTAGATAAGAAACATTTGGTAAGGACATTACTGTCCATGTTGCACCATTATCTGTTGATTTTGTCAATTTAGCGGTAGAACTACCGTTAATTCTATACGCTAATAAAATATTATTTGTATTAGGGATATACATTAACTTGTTAAATTGCCAAGAATTAATATTTGATTCTATGGGATTTGTATTCAAATTCCAGGCTACACCTCCATTAGTTGTGGATAAACTTCGTCCATCATTTGTTAAAATAATTCCAGTATTAACATCCTTAAAGTGTAGTTTTGATAATGTTAATCCAGACCAATTGTTATTGTAGAGTGTCCAATTTAGTCCTCCATTGGTAGTTTTTAGAATGTTCTGTTGAGTAATTGCCCATCCATTATTACTATCAATAAAATAAACATCTTCAAAGTTACTGGTATGGGAGTATATATTTACCCAGTTCGTTCCTCCGTTAGTAGTTTTCCAAAGATTGTTAGCATTAAGTATATAACCATTGTTTGAATCTACAAATCGTATATCACTTGCACTTGTTGTATTGAGTTGTAATTGCAAAGAAAAAGTAGCCCCCACCTTAAAATCATAACTCCCCGCTACACTGGTAGAATAAGTCGTCCCCGTTGCTCCTGCAATGTCCACTCCATCTTTTCGCCATTGGATGGTTGAACCGCTGGGTACATTAGTTGCCGTCAGCGTTACGGGTGTGCCGTTGCATTGCAATACGCCCGAAGCCATTACACTTGGCGTTTGCAAAGGCGTTATCGTAATTTGTTGGGTTGATGAACATGAATTTACCGTACAAGTGGCGGTGTAATTAGTAGTTACCGTTGGCGAAACAGTTATTGAGCTTGTGGTTGATCCGCCCGTCCATGACAGTGTGCCTGTGCAACCTGCGGCGGTGAGGGTAGCAGATTCGCCTCCGCAGATGGAAGTTTTATTGGCACTTACCGTAAAGACTGGTGCGGGTAAAACCGTTATCGAAACGGCTAAGGAACTATCACTCGTACAGTTATTAATAGTACAAGCTGCTTTGTACGCTCGTGTCCCAACGGCTGAAATCGTGATGGATGAACCTGTCAATCCACTTGTCCAACCCAATGTGCCACCACTACACGCACTGGCAGTAAGTACTACGCTACTGCCTTGACAAACTGTTGTATTCGTTGGGGCAGTGACGCTGGGTTGTGAGGGTTTATTTCTGTATTGAACCGTAAAAATATCGCTGCTATCACTCACGCAATAACCATTTCTGATACAAACAGCTCGGAAAGTTAGGGTTTGGGTTACGTTTTGAGTGTAAGTATTACCCGTACTTTCGTCTCGCCACATCACGGTTTCGTTGGCTCCTGAACAACCGCTTGCAGTGAGCGTTACAGAGCTTGGTCCACAAACAAACGTATTTCCTGCAATGGTTGGTTTCGTTTTGGGTAATACTACAATATTCAATGCTACGCTACTATCACTGGCACAGCCGTTTGTTCCCAAACAAGAGGCTCTATAACTGCGAGTGGTTGTCGGAGTAATCGTTACTGGTGAGCCTGTCAATCCTCCTGTCCATCTGGTGGTGGTTCCATTAGCACAATTTGAACTCAGCGTTACGCTTCCGCCAATACAGATAGCCTGTACCTGCGAGGCGTTGATATTGGGTGTGGCGGGTTTTGGCAAAGTGCTGATGACATAGGCAGTGGTACTGTCGCTGGTGCAACCATTGATGGTACAAGCGGCTTTTACACTGACGTTATTACTGATGATAAAATTGAGCGGATTTCCCGTTCTGTTGCCCGTCCAGCCTATTGTTCCTCCAGAACAGCCCGAAGCCATGAGCGTTACATTAGTGTTGATACAAGCCGTTGAACCTGGTCCAGAAATAGTGGGTACTGCGGGCTTGAATTTTACTATTAAAGAAATGGTATTACTACTTACGCTTTTACAAAGATTCGCACCTTCACAAATAGCCGTAAAAGTATGGTTAGTATTGAATCCAGAATTACCAGATGGCGTAAATGTATAGCTTGCTCCTGTGGCAAAGTTTGCTCCTTGAATATTGCTACTCCATTTAACTGTTCCACCATTATCACAACTCGTAGCCGTTAAAGTAACAGATTCACCATGACAAATACTTCTTGAACTGTTTACCACTGGTACGTTTATATCAATGGCAGGAGCAACTGGCGTAGGATTGATTGTCAGTGTTGTAGCTGTTCGTATGCTGGGGCAACCTCTCGAACATTTACCCTGTGCATAGTAAGTATATGTACCCGCAGCCGTAACATTCGGAATAAACTCTGCACCTGTACCTACTTGATTACCACCCGTTGGAGCATCCCACCAAGTAATATTACCATCTTGTATATCCGAAAAAGTAACTGCAAATCCGCTTACGCAGAGTGGGTCTTTCCAAACGGCATCATAAGGTAGAAGCGTCCACGTACCCGTTGGGTTTTCGCCAATAAAAGCTGACAGGGGTTGAGCTGGAGCAAATGTCCCAGACACAGGCGGACTATAATAATTTATTGGATTAGCTCCATCTTCAAAAACAGTTGTAACGGTAGGATTATTTTCTCCTCCATAAGAACCCGTATAAACTAAAGTTACAATTGTTCCACTGGGTGATTGTACCCTAAATTGCGTTTCGCTGTGATAAGGCCAAGACTCTGTATCTCCTGTTCCGCAACTATTCTGAAAACCTCCCTTTTGTTTTCGCCAAGTAATGGAAATACTTACTTTTCTTATCAAACCCGTAGTAGCAGGCACTGACACAGACGGATCGCTGCTTCCTGTACTTCTATAACCTTGGTCATATCCTACGGTTCCACCTGTGTAGGTGTGGGTGCTGGAGTAGCCAGTTGTTGCACAATTCGTTAATTGAGCTTGTAAGCCATTACCTGCGGTAATAGTTGTACCTTCACAAATTGTTCTACTGGTGGTAGTAGGAGCCTGCGTAGCAATACCTGTAATCAAAGCGGCTGCGGCTGTTGAATCACTCACACAACCATTTCTCTCACAGGCAACTTTGAAGAATGTTCCTCCAATAGCTGGAACACTGATAGAAGTTGAACCTGTTACGCCGTTCGACCATACGGTTGTACTACCACCTGTACAAGTAGAAGATGTAAGAGTAATGGGAGCATTATCACACAAAATAATCGTGCCAAAGGGTGTGAGACTGGGACGATTGGGACGAGGTTTTACCGTAATGGTGTAACTCGCAGAAGCCGACTCCGAGCCTTCAGTTGCCACTACCGTAAAAGTAACGGGTGTTGCTACCAAAAATTCTGGTAGGTTGAAAGTTGTTGTTCGTAAAGTGGAGAATACCCCTCCAATAGAAGAGCTCCATTGATAGCTTACAGCAGTTGTATCTGTACAAGCTGAGGAGACCGCCACGAGTATTTTCTGTAATTCTGAACACGTAGCCGAAGGGGTGTTATCTTGAATAGCCACAACCAAAGGGCAGTTTGCCGAATTACTTTGAGGAGGATTTGTACCTGTCTTAGGAGATGGAGAGCCTTTTTGTGCATAGGTATTGAACCAAAATCCTGAGGAAAAAAGAATAATCAGTAGTAAAAGTTTTTTCACGGAGAACGATTAATTTATATAGTGAAGAGTATTAATCTATATGCAAGATAAACTTGATTTATTATTTTCACAAATAAAGTTTATACTTGCACACCTCTCAGAAGTTTTAGAACTTTGTACAAATAAAAATTAAGAAATTATGCTTCAAAGAATTCAAACTTTATTATTGGCAATCGTGACAATAGCAATGTTGGCGGTAACAGCATTACCCATTTGGGAAAAAAGTAGTGCTTCTCTTAATCAAAAAGTAACGCTTACTTCTTTTGCTTTAGAAAATTGTAAGGGGACGGTTTGTATCAGTAGTAACACTACGATTATTATTGCTATTTTGGCGGTTATCTCAGCGGTAATAGCGGCTTTTTCTATTACACAGTATAAAAAAAGAATGTTACAAATGACGTTGGGATTAGTGAACTCTATCCTTATCGCTATTGTACTGGGTTATACGTTTTATCAAGTTTTCAAAGTAGGTATTCCGATGTTTGAGCCTGAAAATCAGGGAAGTTACGGAGCTGGTTTTATTGCGGCTGTAATAGCTATGCTTTGCAACATGATTGCTAATCGTTTTATCAGAAGGGATGAAATGTTAGTAAAATCTGCCGATAGAATGCGTTAATTGGGGATTTTGGGTTTTCGATTTCGGATGGTTAGTAATCACAATAATCCCGAAAATTTCAAAACAGATTACAAATCTTAAATCCCAAATCGAAAATCCGAAATCATATCAGTCCTTCCTTCAGCAAATCGTGTAAATGTACAAAACCCAAAGGCTTATTATTTTCTACTACCACCAATTGGGTTATATTCTTGTTCTGCATCATTTGTAGTGCCTCTACCGCATAAGCATCAGGAGTAACAGACTTCGGAGTAGTGGTCATAATATCTTTGGCTGATAGCCCTGCAAAAGACTCATATTTATTCAACATCCTACGCACATCGCCGTCTGTAATAATTCCTGCTAATTCTTGGTTGGATTTCAATACTGCCGTAGCTCCCAGACGTTTAGAACTAATCTCTAAAATAGCCTCCTTTACAGGGGTATCTTCGTAAACGATTGGTAAGTCGTGGGCAGGGTATAAATCCGAGACTTTCAGATATAACTTTTTACCTAATGCTCCTCCAGGATGGTATTTGGCAAAGTCCTTGCTACTAAACCCACGATGCTCTAATAAACAAACTGCCAAAGCATCACCCAGAGCCAAAGCCACAGTAGTGCTGGTGGTAGGAGCAAGATTTAATGGGTCAGCTTCTTTTTCAGCAAGAGCATGAAGTTTAAAGTCTGCATTTTTTCCAAGATAAGAATTGGGATTAGAAACCATCGCAATTAACTTTGTTCCCGTTCTTTTGATGAGTGGCACTAATACTTTTATTTCGGGTGTATCACCAGACCTTGAAATAATCATGACAGTATCACCATCTTGAACCATTCCTAAATCGCCATGAATAGCATCTGCGGCGTGCATAAATAAGGAAGGCGTACCCGTAGAATTAAGCGTAGCCACAATTTTTTGGGCAATAATGGCTGATTTACCAATGCCCGAAACGACAAACCTACCCGACGAGTTAAGTAGGTGATTTACACAGGATTCAAATTCAGAATCAATCAATGGAATAATTTTTAGAATAGAATTTGCTTCTTCCTCTAAAACTTTTTTTGCAGTTGATTGAATATTTTTTATTAATTTCAATTTAGGATTCGTTTTGATTGGGTAATTTTTTGACGTTTTTTTGCAAAGATAATAAATTAAGAATGCCTGTTATATCAATGTTTTACGGATTACTTATTTCTATGTATTACATGGATAATAAGCAACACCATTTACCTCATATTCACGTAAAGTATGGAGAGGAAGAAGCTGTTTTCTCGATTCCCGATGGAGAAATGATAGATGGCATTCTCACCAAACGAAAAAGGAAATTAGTAGAAGCGTGGATTGAAATCCACCAAGAAGACTTGATGGCAGACTGGAGTTTAGCTATTATCGGAGAGAAAGTTTTCCCAATAGAACCCCTAAAATAAAAACTTTGTGATGAATCCAAGAGTAAAAAGTGTTCAACCAAACAAAGATTTTACCTTATATTTAACTTTTGACAATGACGAAAGGAAAGTTTTTGATGTAAAACCGTATTTGGAGTTTGGCATTTTCAAGGAGTTAAAAGACCTCAGTCTTTTTTACTCGGTAAAACCTGTATTAGGAACTATTCAATGGCAAAACGAACAAGATTTTTGTCCTGATACGCTCTACTTAGAAAGTAAAAATATTTAGTAACATTTTACCTAAAATTGAACAGATTTGTAAAATCAGATTGAATGATATATTTAAAATCAGATTTTTACTTGCTCATTTTCCCAAAACATTTTCGTTCACCTTTAACGGTGAACTTTTAACTCAATAATCAACCACCAAATAATTTTCAAAAACCTCAAATAAGTTTTATAAGATGAGTGTTACCCAAGAAACCGCCGACTTGCTAAAAGAGAAGCTCAAAGAGACCTTCGGCTTTTCCCAGTTCCGTGGTGAACAAGAAGACATTATTAAAAACACCCTCTCGGGTGAAAACACCTTTGTAATCATGCCTACGGGGGCTGGTAAGTCTTTGTGCTACCAAATGCCCGCCATTGCGATGGACGGAACGGCTATCGTTATATCGCCGTTGATTGCTCTGATGAAAAATCAGGTGGACCAAATGAATGCTTTTGGCATTAATGCTCAATTTTTGAATTCTTCATTGAATCGGGCGGAAATGACCAAAGTAAAAAATGCGGT
>JALONS010000436.1 GCA_025454855.1 Arcicella sp. | reverse complement strand
TCAATTAATTTCTGCCACTTGCTTATAAATAATCGGAACAATATATTTATTAATGCAAAATCGCAGACGGCGGTTTTATATCCACAATGGAATTGCCCGTCTGCGGTTAATTTTGGTCAAATCTTGCATTTGCATTAATAAGTACATACTTCAGTAAATAATAGTAATGGATTTGGTTAAGTGAAGAGCGGGTACTCATGCTTTTAGCTTTATAGTTACTTCTATTCCTTCGCCCACTGCCGAATGGTAGGTCAGATTACCGTTAATCATACTGACTCTACTTTCAATATTTTTCAAACCCAATCCTCTTTTTTCTAAGTTATTCATATCAAAGCCTTTCCCGTTATCACGATAAATAATGGTAATGTCTGTAATACTAACCTTGAATATGATAGATACTTGGTTGGCTTGAGCGTGCTTGAGTGTGTTGTTAATCAACTCCTGTAAAATTCGATAAAGGGCTAATTCCAAACGATTCTCGAGTCTTTCTAAATCATTAGCATCAAGGTCTATCACGATGTTAGAGGCGTTTTCTACTTTATCACATAGAATTTCAAGGGCGTATTTTAGCCCAAATTCTTCTAACCCATGCGGAAGCATATCATTGGATATTCTCCGTACATTCTCAATCGTGGAGTCGATGAGTTGCTTACTGCCGACTATTAATTTTTCGGTATTATCCGAAATGATTTCTCTCGTGACGTTCAGCTGTCCTACCTGCAAACGAAGCATGGAGAGTGCCGCTCCTATTTCATCGTGGAGGTCACGGGAAACCCTACGGCGTTCGTCTTCCATCGCATCAATGCTACTCTGAAAAATAGCCAATTGATGTCGGGATTTCATTTGTTCTACCTGAGCTTTATTACGGAGTAAACGTTTTTGGTAGGATATTACGAAAAACAGTAACATTCCTGCCAGCAAGAACATCAAAAGCGTTCCGCCAAATAACAGAATGTAAATGTCAGTTTGGGAAGGCATTAAAATTGTGTGTGTAAGTGATGAAAATTACTGGTTAAGTTTTTCAGACATGAATTTAGGGGATAAAAATTAGGAAACAAAAAAATGTAATATATTTCTATCAAGTGGTACTTTTCCACAAGCCAACCGATATGAGTGAATACATTATTACAATGAAGAAAGCGTGTAAAGCCCAAGTAATCATACCCATTGGTCGTCCTTGAGTAAGAATGAAATTGCTAAAAGTAAACAGGAACAAACAACCAGAAAAGTAGAATAAAAATCCAGCATTTATCCAAAAAACGGGAGTTTCGGAAGGGTCTTGGTCTTGAAACTCATCGAATGTTTTATACAAATAAAACACCGTATAACTCACAATGATGAGACATTCTAACGTCTTGGCGTAAGAATTGAACGTGAGAATGTTGTGCCAAACGAAAGAATCAATTAAAGAGAAAACTGTGAAAATAATAAAGATGCTGGGAATAATTTTTGGAGAAATGTACCGCTTAAAAATCTCATAATAAAACCACGAAATAAAGAAAAATTCAATGAGGACATATAAATGAAATAAATTTAAATTTGGAATCTTGTATCGAGACATGATTCTGGATATTAGTTCAAAAAATACGCTATTACAAGAGAAATATAGAATAACTCGTAGCTCGTTCATTAAGTATTTTTTTCTATAAATACCTATGATTAGAGGTAGAGGAACTGCCCAACCTACATATCTAACAACGAAACTGGCAAGTTCTTGAAAAGTCATATTTTAAACGGCGTATGATTATTGAATATTAAAAAGCAATCTCGGAAATCTAAATACATATTTTCTTTCCGAGATACTTAAATGTTAGTTCATTAACGGACTAATGGGGTCACAAGTTGGGGGACATGGATTTGTAAAATCATACACATAATACTCCACAGAACCATCCGCTTTTGTAACGGCATTTTGGTCGATTAAATCTCTAATAACGATGACTTCCTCACCGTCCTCTTCAGTCGTCATGATTTCTTTTTTGGCAGCTACCAAAAACATTTTCTCATGACCATCCTCCGTTAGTCCAAAATAAACTCGTATCGTATCTACTTCATCAGGGGCTTCATTGATGATGTCCACAAGTTCTTGTCTATCAATCGCAAAGGCATCTACTTTATGAGAAGCCCGCCACCGTGCGGTATCTTTTTGGGCTTGTTTCAAAGGGTAATGATAATGCGGGGGATGTTTTTCTAAATTGTCCATGGGTTGTTTTATGTGTTTAAATGATATTTTTCCTAAATTTTCAATTGTCGACTGTCCGCCAACAATCGAGGATATGACAAAAATATCTAAACTTTTAGTCTCTAAAACGAGTAAAAATACCTGTTTTATAAATATTATTAAACGGTAAAAAAACAGGTATTTTTACCCTAACTATCCTTATAACTGTATGTTAGCTTTGTAATTCATTAACACATCAAAATAAATAAGACTGTCATAAAAAATGCAAGAAATCCTGATGAAAGGAATACTTCATTTATTTGACAGTTTTTTCTATTCAGGGGTAATGCTCATAAACCTGTGGCACGGTTTAACTAACTCATTGATTTTTAGCTGTGCCACTGTTTATTGAAAATAAACCTATCTTAGGATTGATTTTTAGTGTTTTATCATTTATCAAACTCACTAACAACTAACTCCGAATTCCTAATGCCGATTTAGGGCAAAGCAAAAGCAACGTACTGATTACCTTTTTTAGTACCTAATTTTGTACCCCCACACGCTAACACAATGTATTGTTTTCCATTAATTTGATAAGTAGCGGGCGTAGCAAAAGCCGCAGCGGGTAGGGTGGTTTCCCAAAGGAGTTTTCCTGTATATTTATCAAATGCTCTGAACATTCCGTCTTTGGTGGCAGCAATAAATAGTAATCCACTGGCAGTTACTACTGGACCGCCATAGTTTTCCGTTCCCGTTCCTTTTTCAGCTAAATTGGGTTCATTACCCAACGGAATTTGCCAAATGTATTCACCTGTATTGAGGTTAATAGCATTGAGTGTTCCCCACGGAGGAGAAATGGCAGGGTGTCCTTTGCTATCCAAAAATTTATTATACCCCGTACTTTTATAAGGTAAATAAGGAATCATTTCTTTGGTAGCGTTATTATTGCTACTCACTTCTTTCTTTTCTAAGCCCAGCAGAAAATCCACCACAGCCTGTTTTTCGGTAGCGGACAACATATTTTGCCCTGGCATCATGCCTTTGCCATTAGTGATAATTTTCTGAATAGCGGGTCGGTCGAGGCGTTTGCCAATATCAATCAATGACGGAAAATTACTTTGAGGATTTCCTTTTCGTTCCGCCCCATGACATTGACTACACGATACCTGATACACTTTTTCGCCCAAAGGTAACTGTGCCAATTCATCTTGTTTGGGCGTTTCCACCATTTTCAGAATCCACGCCATTTCGTTGCTATTTACGTAAATGATGCCATCCTTTGGGTCGGCGGCGGCACCTCCCCATTCGGCTCCGCCATCATAACCAGGAAAAATAACCGTTCCTTCTTTACTGGGCGGAGCAAATTTTTGGGTTTTGTACTGCTTTAATTGAGCAATAAGCTCATTTCTATTTTCAGCAAAAAGACTAATATCTTTTTCGGTGAGGGTATGGGCTTGTCGGGCAAAAGGTTTAGGTTTACTTGGTACAGGTTGCGAAATCCACGCCACTTCTCCCTTCAAGTTGGATTTAGGAGCAGGGATTTCATGAATTGGGAAGATGGGTTTTCCCGTAACTCTATCAAATACAAATACTTGTCCTTGTTTGGTTACTTGGGCTACCGCATCAATAGTTTTCCCGTTTTTTTTAATCGTAATCAAGTTGGGCGGAGCTGGTAAATCTCTATCCCAAATATCATGGTGCATTGTTTGAAAATGCCATAAACGTTTTCCTGTACGTGCATTCAATGCTAACAGACAGTTGGCGTATAGATTAGCTCCTAATCTTGCTCCACCGTAAAAATCATACGAAGCTGACCCCGTTGGAACGTACAAAATACCTCGTTTTTTGTCGATTGCCATACCTGCCCAATTATTGGCAGCTCCTACGTTAGTGTTTTTATAAGCATTCGGAGGGAAGGTTTTGTAACCTGCTTCGTTGGGGTAGGGGATGGTGTGGAAAGTCCAGACTAATTTCCCTGTTTTCACGTTGAATGCCCTAATATCACCAGGGGCAGCGTCTGCTCCTTCTGATAAGCGAACGGGCATGAAAATTAAATCCTCGAAAACCGTTCCCGGGGTGTTTGAAATGATAAATTTATTTTTGGCAATCGATGGTAAACCTTCGTGTAAATCTACTCGTCCGTTATCCCCAAATGAAGGAATTGACTTACCCGTTTTGGCATCAATGGCGTATAAAAATGAGCCGATTGTATGCAAAATACGCTTGTCGGTGCCGTCTGTCCAATAGGCAACGCCTCTGCTGGTACTTGCCCATGAACTGAGCTTATCGCCAAAAGTCCAGAGTTCTTTACCCGTTGCTGCATCTAAGGCAAAGGCTTGAACGGTGGGTGTAACCCCATACAAAACGCCCTCAATAATGAGTGGATTTACCTGCATCTGTCCAGAGTCGGGGGTGGCATACGTCCACGCAACTTTTAAGTTTGCAACGTTTTGAGGATTAATCTGCGTAAGCGTAGAATAGTGATTTCTGTCTGCTCCGCCCAAATAATCAGCCCAATCTACGTTTTCAGAGCCATTGCTATCGATTGATTTCCAAGCTGAACCCAACAGAAAAAAGGCAAAAACCATTAGCAACAATAAACGATTAGTCTTCATGTGATATTGATAAGATTGTTCTTTCGTAAATATAAAATGGTTCAACCATAAATCTGTGATTTGCTATACCTATACTTGAAAATCGAGGTTTGATAAAGAGAAGCCGTATAAGTTATAAACCCTGACGGTAGTTATACTCGTTAAGAATTGGATTGCGAATAAAAGACATGGAAATTTAGAGTCATCAGTGAAGATAACTCGTCTTTATATTGCTTGATATTTTTAAAGAATAGGAGAACAGCCTGTCGGAATTCTTC